>NZ_JBEPYQ010000029.1:0-68014 GCF_041641335.1 Cohnella sp.
TGCAACAGGTCCAACAGGAGCAACCGGTCCAACGGGTGAAACAGGCCCAACTGGTGCAACGGGTCCAACGGGAGCAACAGGCACAACCGGAGCAACCGGTCCAACCGGAGCGACAGGTCCGACAGGAGCAACTGGTGCAACGGGTGCAACCGGTCCAACGGGTGAAACAGGTCCAACAGGAGCAACAGGTCCAACGGGAGCAACAGGCCCGACAGGAGCGACAGGTCCAACGGGAGCAACAGGCCCGACAGGAGCGACAGGTCCAACAGGTCCGACAGGAGCAACGGGAGCAACAGGTCCGACCGGAGCAACGGGTCCAACGGGCGCAACTGGCCCGACAGGCGCGACTGGCCCAACGGGAGCAACAGGTCCAACCGGAGCAACAGGTCCAACAGGTCCAACAGGAGCGACTGGCCCAACGGGTCCAACAGGAGCAACTGGCCCAACGGGTCCAACGGGAGCAACCGGCGCAACGGGAGCAACAGGTCCAACAGGTCCAACAGGTCCGACAGGAGCAACAGGTCCGATAGGAGCCACTGGCCCAACAGGAGCTACCGGTCCAACGGGTCCGACAGGTCCGACGGGGGCAACCGGCCCAACTGGAGCCACAGGCCCAACGGGAGCAACAGGCCCGACAGGAGCAACCGGTCCAACGGGTCCGACAGGTGCGACAGGAGCTACGGGTCCGACAGGTGCAACCGGAGCCACAGGCCCAACGGGAGCAACAGGCCCGACAGGAGCAACCGGTCCAACGGGTTCGACAGGTCCAACGGGTGCAACCGGAGCAACGGGTGCAACAGGTCCAACGGGAGCAACGGGTCCGACAGGTGCAACTGGCCCAACAGGAGCGACTGGTCCGACAGGTCCGACAGGTCCGACAGGCGCTACAGGTCCGACGGGTGCAACCGGTCCGACAGGTCCGACAGGTCCGACGGGTGCGACAGGTCCAACCGGAGCAACAGGAGCGACTGGTCCGACGGGAGCCACTGGCCCAACAGGAGCAACCGGAGCGACTGGTCCAACAGGTCCGACAGGCGCAACAGGAGCAACTGGTTCAACCGGAGCAACAGGTCCGACAGGAGCAACTGGTGCAACGGGTGCAACAGGTCCAACCGGAGCAACAGGCCCAACCGGAGCAACAGGTCCGACAGGAGCGACTGGCCCGACAGGAGCAACGGGTCCGACAGGAGCTACTGGCCCAACGGGTCCGACAGGAGCGACTGGTCCAACGGGAGCAACAGGTCCGACAGGTCCGACAGGAGCGACAGGCCCAACGGGAGCAACGGGTCCGACAGGTCCAACGGGAGCAACAGGTCCGACAGGAGCGACTGGCCCGACTGGTCCAACAGGAGCCACAGGTCCGACGGGGGCAACAGGCCCGACAGGTGCAACCGGCCCAACTGGAGCCACAGGTCCAACGGGAGCGACAGGTCCGACGGGAGCAACGGGTGCAACAGGCTCAACGGGAGCAACGGGTCCGACAGGAGCGACTGGCCCAACGGGAGCAACCGGTCCAACAGGTGCTACAGGCCCGACAGGAGCAACAGGCCCAACGGGAGCAACCGGTCCAACAGGTTCTACAGGCCCGACAGGAGCAACAGGTCCGACAGGTGCGACAGGAGCCACAGGCCCAACGGGAGCAACCGGTCCAACAGGTGCTACAGGCCCGACAGGAGCAACAGGTCCGACAGGTGCGACAGGAGCTACGGGTCCGACAGGTCCAACTGGCCCAACTGGCCCAACTGGCCCAACAGGCCCGATGCCGGAATTATTTGCAACCGGCGCTGCTGGAGCTGTGTCATTGACGGATAGCACTCCGCTGACTTCCATGACGGTGAACAATGTGTCTGTAACTACCTCGGATAATGTGAAAATAGATTATTCGATTCAGGTGAACTCGACCATTACCGTAGGGGACGTTGATCTGGTGGTTACTCTGGAACTGCAGAGAGACGGCACACCTATTCAAACTATTCAATATGCGGTTTCGGGACTTGCCGTAGGAACTCAAATCCAGCCGATCAGCTACACCTTTGTAGATACTCCGCCGGCTACCGCCTCCGTGGATTATTCCGTCGAAGTCACTTACTCGGCCACGGGTGCCGGAACGGCGAGCGTTACGGTAAGCAACAGATATATGAACGTCGCGATTTTCCAATAATGATTCCATGACTCTCAATCGGCATGCAGGATACGCCAACCTTGTAGGCGTATCCTGCCTTTGCCTTTTGTCAGGCCCGATAAGTCGCAAGGCACAACTTGATTCGGAAGGGGAAGATAATAAGGTGGTTTCAATCAGCCTCTGCATGATCGTTAAGAACGAGGAGGCCGTTTTGGCCCGCTGCCTCGATTCCATACGCGATCTGGTGGACGAGATCAACATCGTCGATACCGGATCGACGGATGATACGGTTGCGATCGCTCGCCGATATACGGATCGGGTTTACTTTCACGAATGGACCGGCAACTTCGCCGATGCCCGTAACGTATCTTTCTCCTATGCGACCAAAACGCACATCCTCTACATGGATGCCGACGATGTTCTTCTCGAAGAAGATCGCCACAAATTCGTAAAATTGAAGGAAACGCTAGACCCGGAGGTCGATTCGGTATCGATGTTTTACAATGCCGGAGAAGACAGCTTCGGCAACGTCACGCTTCGTTATCGTCGCAATCGGCTGATTAAACGAGCGCGCAATTTTCAATGGAAGGGAGATTGTCATAACTACCTGGAGGTGACGGGGCTGATCGTGAATTCCGATATCGCGATCACCCACCGCAAGATCAAACATTCCGTCAGCAGAAATTTAAATATCTATAAAATGAAGCTGGAACGAGGGGATGCTTTTACCGCGAGGGATTACTTTTACTACGGGAATGAATTGAAGGATAATCGGCATTATGCGGAAGCGATCGAGAGCTACGAGAAGAACATCGAGCTCAGAACGGGCTGGGTCGAGGACAAAATCAACGCCTGCATCAACATGGCTGACTGTTATCGGTTCTTAAACGACCAAGACAACGAACTGCCGGCGTTGTTTCAATCGTTTCGGTTCGACAGTCCCCGGCCCGAAGCGCTGAGTCGGATCGGCGATCATTTCAAGCGCCGCAAATCCTACAGAATAGCGGCCTATTGGTATGAGCAGGCGATCCGAATTCCAGAAAACCTTAACCAATGGAGCTTTAGCTATCCGGCATACCGGACGTGGTACCCGAATTTGCAGCTATGCGTTTGTTATTACTACCTGGGAGATCTGGACGCCGCTTATCGCCATAACGAGGAAGCGCGCAAATATCGGCCTGATGATCCGCACGTTCTTCACAATAAGCAATTGATAGAATCCAAAAGGGCCTAAGCGGCAAAGCCCGGAAAAGAAAAGCCGCGCGGAAAGCGCTCAGGCAGCTTTCCGCGCGGCTATATTCAGTCGTTCACGCTTCCGTTATTTCAGTAGTCGGAACAAGTCCTTGTGAGACAGCAGGATGAGATCGTTGCAGCCTTTATCCAACGCGAAGTACCGGGGGACTTCGTTTACGGGATCCGCGAATTCGATGAGCTGCCCGCGCTTGTTCACCGTACAGACGTCAAAAATCTCTTCCAGGTAGTCGAGAAATTCCGCCGTATCGATTTTTTTACTCTGCAAGTAAGCGAAATTGAATTCTATGCAACCCACGACCGCGCGACACTGCGCCAGCAAGCGCTTCATTCCGCGCAAAGCGTGCCACTCGTAACCCTCGATGTCCATTTTGAACAGGAGTACTTCGCGGTCGAGATCCCTGTCGCCAAAAAGGCTGTCAATCGTTGTCGTGCGAATTACTATTCTTTGCGAAGACTTGGAATATCCAGGATGCGCAGACGATAAACCGGAATGGAGCTTATTGACGAAGAAAGAGGCGTTCTCCTTGTCTTCGTCGGAAACAAGGGCATGTACAATCCTCATTTGGGCGGCATTCGGATGCTCATCGATTGAACGCCGCAAATAAGGAAGCAGCGCCTCGTTTGCTTCGATTGCCGCGATGACGGAATCGGCCGGATATTCCGAGGATAGCAGGATTTCTCCGTAGTTGACGCCCGCATCCACGACAATCGAGGGCTGAAGCGCGTTCACTGCATGCTTCCAGAATGTCGTCACGCGCGGCTGCGATAAGCCGCCGAATCGGATCATCCTGCTGCCTCTGCGGTCTTTCGGGTTGACGTACATGACGCGGTCCGTGCCGCGAATCGAAACCGGGTACAAGATGGGTGGGCACCTCCTTGAACGATTAAAGCTAGATTAGCGCTTGGACTAGCATATTCGGGGAGGATGAGATCGGAGTGGATGGTTTGCTGGGAGAGAACGCCCCTTTTCGAATCCGTTCGTGCTGAGAAGGTTATCAAGCGGCGGGAAATGTTATAATCATAATATCCCGTAATGAAGGAGGGCAATGATGAGCTTTCGCAAACATTCCACGTTTCTGAAGTATTCGGTGCTCTTTATCGGATACGCGATTGTGGTTGCTCTCTATGCATGGTATACGATGCCGAATCAGGTCCCGGAAGCTTATCGGGGCACGGCGGCCGATCCTACGACCTTTTTCACTGCGAACCAGCTTCGGAACAGCGAATGGCTGAATGCGGCCCGCAACTGGATTTTCTTCATGAGCGGCCCTTGGGAATGGCTGATCTATTTCATGATGCTGGCCAGCGGGCTTGCGCGCCGCTGGAGAATCAAACTCGAAGAGCGAGGACTTCCGATTTACATACGCTTTCCCCTCTATGTGATGATGATTCAAGCGACGGCGTACTTGTTATATTTTCCGATGAGGGTCATCGGCTACAATCTGTCGAAGGCTTACGGCATCTCGACGCAGCCGGTGTCGGGGTGGCTCAGAGACAAGCTGATCGCGTTCGGGATCAGCTACGCGACGATGCTGGTCGTATCCGCGGTGGCGTTCTGGATCGTCTCCAGGGGAGGGAGATGGTGGCTGAAGCTGTGGCTGCTGTCCGTCCCGTTCACCTTATTCATGATGTACGTGCAGCCGGTCGTGATCGATCCGCTGTACAGCGACTTTACCCGTCTGTCCGATCCTAAGCTGGAGGCGGCCATTTTGGAGCTTGCCGAGAAGGCGGATATCCCCGCGCATCGCGTATACGAGGTCGATATGTCGGAGAAAACGAACGCCTTGAACGCGTACGTCAACGGCATCGGCTCCTCGCTGCGAATCGTGCTGTGGGATACGACGCTGCAGCGGCTGGACGAGCCGGAAATTCTGCTGATCATGGCGCACGAAATGGGACATTACGTCATGCATCATCTGGAATGGAGCGCGGTGGGCGCGGTCGGTTCCTCGTTCGTGCTGCTTGCCGTGGGGGGCTGGATTTACCGGGTGGCAATCCGCAGCCGGGGCCCTCGCTGGGGCATTCGGTCGCTGTCGGACATGAACGCGCTGCCGCTGGCGCTCATGATCGTCTCGATGATCTCCTTCGCGGCGTTGCCGGTATCCAACTACGTGTCGAGGCAGGCGGAGACGGCGGCCGACCGGTATGCGGTCGAATTGATCGGAAGCGCGGAGGGCTCGGTGACGATGAATCAGAAGATGGCCGTAGCCGCGCTGAGCGACGTCAATCCGCCGCTGCTCGTCAAGTGGTTCAGAGACACCCACCCTTCCGATATGGAAAGGATTCTATATGCGGACAATTACGAACGGGCGCGCGGACAATAAAATCGAAATGTATTTTCTGGCGGGGCTGGCGACGGCTCCCCTCTTTATGGAAAATTTGCGGCTGGCGCTGGAGCGGAGGCTCTGGCAAGCGGATATGTCCGATGAGGCCGTAATCCGGTCAACTCTTCTGTACCCTTACGGCGATTGGAGCCGAAACGTGCTCGCCCAGATCTGGGAAATTCGCGCGGACATGAGAAGGAAGGACGGGGGATTGGAGAAATCGATCGGAGGCAGCCGCACGTTCGAAGCGATTAAGCGCGCACGGGGAGAAAATGGCGATTCGGAAAAAGCGGGAACAACGCTGCTCGTCGGCCACAGCGGAGGCGGCATCGCCGCCGTCCATGCCGCCGCGATGCTGATGGCGGCCGGAGAAAGCCCGTCCTGCTTCGCCGTCAAGGTCGGTTCGCCTCGCTGCCGCATTCCGGAGCGAATGAAACGTCGCGTGCTCTCGATCCATGCGGAAGGACGAAGAAGGGGGGACGCCGTCGGAAGGTCGCCGGACTTCGTATCCCGCATCGGCTCCTATGGAGGCTGGGGCAGAAGCAGGGCATTGCCCGTCTGGCAGAAGGGCATGCATGCCCCGGGAACCCGGACCGCCGTGCCGATCGTCGGGAAGCACGCGGACTATTTTCGCGACCGGGCTCCTTACTTGAATGAGGAAGGGAAATCGAACCTGGATCTGATCGTCGATGCGATCGTCGCCTGGTTAACTGCATGGAAATAAACATCATTTCGGTAGTATCGCGCATTTTGGCTCTGCTCCTCCGGCTTCATAATGGAAGGTACATTCGAAGCCGAAGGCGAGGGAGCAGCTATGAGTTGGATCGTGGAGGAAACCGAATTCGATCCGGACCGGATTGCGATCAGTGGAAACAAGTACATGCTCGGCAACGGAGCCATGGGATACAGGGGGACGTTGGAGGAGTTCGGGAAGGAGCAATTGACGGCTTGCACACTGGCAGGCCTGTATGACAAAGTCGGCGACTGTTGGAGGGAGCCGGTGAACGCGCCGAACGGGCTGTCTACGCGGTATTACTGCGAAGGCGAGCCGCTCGGCTTATTGTCGTCGGACCACGACTCGCACCGTCAATCGCTGAATATTCGCAATGCGACGTTTCATCGGGAGACCGTATTCGCAACCTCGGGAGGCGTCCGGGTCGAGATTGGTTCCCGGCGTTTCGTCAGCATGAGACGGCTCGACTTGCTGCTGATGAAGGTGGAGTTCCGCGTCTCGGAAAATGGCGAGTTCACGGCGGTTACGGGCATCGACGGCGACGTGTGGGACATTAACGGACCGCACTTGGAAGAGGCGGAAACGCTCGCGGCGGATGGCATCGTCGCCGTATCGGCAATCACGCATGAATTGCGCAAGACGGTAAGCGTGGCCGAGGCAATCCGCTGGGGAAGCGCTCCGGCGGCCGAATCGATCGAACGGGAAGGCTCGTCCGTGTACAGAAGGGCGACGTTCTTGTGCAAGGCTGGGGAGACGTATTCCTTCACGAAATACGTGGCGGTTGTTACCGGGGAGGAGCGGCAATCCGTTCTGGAGCAGGCGATAAGCCGGGCGCGGAGCGCGGCCGAATCGGCTTACGAAGACCATCTGCGGGAGCACGAAGCGGAATGGGAGAAAAAGTGGGAGGAATCGGACGTCGCGATCGATGGGGACGAGGAAGCCCAGTTCGCGCTGCGTTACAGCCTCTACCAGTTGCATATCATTGCGCCGACGCATTCCGAGAAAGTATCCATTCCCGCCCGCGGACTGTCCGGTCAGGTGTATAAAGGGGCCGTATTCTGGGATACGGAGATGTTCATGCTGCCGTTTTTCCTGTACAGCCAGCCTGACGTCGCCAGAAATCTGGTCATGTACCGCGTGCATACGCTGGAAGGCGCTCGCAGGAAAGCGGCCGAGTACGGCTATCGGGGCGCGTTCTACGCTTGGGAGAGCCAGGAGACGGGCGACGACGCCTGCACGTTGTTTAACGTGACCGACGTTTTCACGAACCGTCCGATGCGGACGTATTTCCGCGACAAGCAAATCCACATCAGCGCCGACGCGGCCTACGGTATCTGGCAGTATTACGAATACACCGGAGACGAGAGCGTGCTGCTGGACGGCGGCACTGAAGTGATTCTCGAATGCGCGCGCTTCTTCTATACGTATTCCTACTATAAAGAGGACAAGAAACGCTACGAGCTGCTCGACGTTACCGGGCCGGACGAATATCACGAGCGGGTCGGCAACAACGCGTTCACGAACGCGATGGCCAAGCTGACGATCGGAATCGCGCTGGCGACGCTGGAGCTGCTGGAATCGAAGTATCCCGAAGCCTGCCGCGCGTTGGTCGGCAAGCTGAACTATTCCGAGGATTTGGCCAACCTGAGCAAAATGCACAGCGAGCTGTACGTGCCCGGCCCCGACCCGCGGACGGGAGTGATCGAACAGTTCGACGGCTTTTCGAAGCTGGAAGATGTCGATCTGCCGACGTTGAAGTCGCGAGTGCTGAACAAAAATGAATATTTGGGCGGCGGCAGCGGACTGGCGACGACGACGCGAATTTTGAAGCAGGCGGACGTCGTGCTCATGCTCCATCTGCTGAAGGACGATTATTCGCAGGACGTGAAGCGGGCGAACTGGGAGTATTACGAGCCGAGGACGGAGCACGGCTCCAGCCTCAGCTCGTGCATCTACGCTCTCGTCGCGTCGGACATCGGTTCCCCGGATTGGGCGTACCGCTACTTCATGAAGACGGCGACGATCGACCTGAACGGGGAATCGAAGCAGTACGTCGGCACGCTGTACATCGGCGGAACGCATCCGGCCGCGAACGGGGGCGCCTGGATGGCGGTCGTGCTCGGCTTTGCGGGCGTACGGCTGCACCGCGGCGCGATCGTTGTGAAGCCATCCCTTCCGCAAGGGTGGGAGTCGATCTCGTTTCCGATGCACATCAAGGGACAGCGTCTGCTTCTCACGGTGACGCCGACGGAGGTTGTCGTCCGCTCCGACGCCGCGAACCGTTCGTCGCAGCATGTTCGCGTAGGTGAGGAAGAGCGCGCGGCGCTGCCGGGAAGCATGCTGACTTTTCGCTGCGAGAATTCCGAGAGGGGTGACGGACTTGCTGGATAATTTCAAAGGAGCGCTGTTCGACTTGGACGGGGTGCTGGTCGATACGGCGAAGTATCATTATCTCGCTTGGAAGCAGCTTGCCGAGCAGCTCGGCTTCGAATTTACGGAATCCGACAACGAGCGGCTGAAGGGCGTCAGCCGGATGAGATCGCTGGAGATCGTGCTGGAGGTCGGAGGCGTCGAGTTGACGGAGGAAGAGAAGCTTAGGCTGGCGGAGGAGAAAAACGAGAGGTATCTGCAGTACATTCGGCGGATGGACGAATCCGAGCTGCTTCCGGGAGCCAAGGAATATTTGCAGGCGCTCAGGGCGCAGGGCGTGCGGATCGCGCTCGGATCGGCGAGCAAAAACGCCGCGTTCATTCTCGACAAGGTAGGCATCGCGGGGCTATTCGACGCGGTCGTCGACGGGACCAAGGTGTCCCGCGCCAAGCCCGACCCGGAGGTGTTCGTCGTCGGCTGCAAGGAGCTAGGGCTGGAGCCGGCCGATTGCGTCGTGTTCGAGGACGCCGAAGCGGGCGTTCAAGCGGCTCTCGCCGCGGGCATGCGAGTCGTCGGAATCGGGCATGCCGACATTCTCGGCGCGGCGGACCGGGTCGTGCGCGGATTGGATGAGCTGGTCGGTTAGTTGACGCTTAAGCTTGGCGCTTATATACTCGTTACAGCACGACAATATCGGAGGGATATGCGCCATGACGCAGCATGAGGCAAAGCTGGGGCAATACGAGAGCGAGCGAGCGGTCTTTTTGAAATACGGAAAATATTCAGCCATCGCGCTGCCGGGCATCGGCGGCAATTTGATTTCTTTCCGGGACGACGATCGGGGATTCCAGTTCGTTCGCGAGCCTGAGGGAGACGCATGGGCGGGATTCGTGGAACGTCCGTGGGTACACGGGATTCCGGTTCTGTACCCGCCGAACCGCTACGATGCGGGAACGTTCGAATTTGACGGACGTACATACCGGTTTCCGGTGAACGAGCCGTCGACAGGCAACCATCTGCACGGCTTCGTCTATAGCTCGAAGTGGGAGCTTGTCGAGTATGGCAGCTCGGAAGAGAAGAGCTTCGCGACCGTTCGGCTGCGGTTCGACGAGAAGGAACCGGGCTTTGCGCATTTCCCGCTTCGGGTCACCCTGTCGCAGACGTTTACGCTAACGGACGCCGGACTTTCGCTTCGGTTCGACGCGACGAACGACGACGACAAGGCGATTCCGTTCATGCTCGGCTTCCATACGACGGTGAACGCACCGTTCGCGCCGGGAAGCCAGGTAGAAGATCTGGAGTGCGGCTTCTCCTTCGGCGAACGCTGGGAATTGAACGAAAGGATGCTTCCGACCGGGAAGCTGCTACCTTTGAACGAGGGCGAGCAGCAGCTCCGCAACGGGAAGGGCAATCCGTACTTCGCGGCGATGGACAACCACTATACGGCGGCGAATGTGAACGGGATGAACGCGATGACGCTGTACGACCGCCGTGCAGGCGCGCGCTTCGTCTACGAGGCGGGCGACGCCTACAAGCATTGGATGGTATACAACGGTGAGGCGAGCGGCAGCTTCTTCTGTCCGGAACCGCAGACCGGCATGGTGAACGCGCCGAACGTCGACTTGCCGGCGGAGCAGACCGGTCTGATCCGGCTTGAGCCGGGCCAGAGCTGGAGCGCGGTCAGCCGCATGTATTCGGAGTAAGGGAACGGATAGCAGATAGGACAAAAACGCGAGTTCGAGGGAGATTGTCCCTGAGCTCGCGTTTTTTAATGGCTGCACTAGGGCATGTATGCAAACCCGCTCAGGGGCATCTCCCCTGCTTCGTCACTTTTGCTTGACGTACCCCCGGTACGCCTTCACAAAAGTTCCTTGCATCATTCCGACAAGGAGAACGGATAGGAACGTCGAAACGAAACAAAAGACAGGATGAACAATTTCGCTCCTACCGAACGCAGCATACGCATGAAGACGCCTTCTCCGGGATTGACAGCCTCAGTCCGCAAACGAAATACTCGAGTGCGTAACCTTAATTGTAAAGGCTTACGCCAGACTGATAATGTGTTATTCTACGGAAACTAGGTGCGCTTGTACGACGTTGGGAAGTTGCACTGCCGCGACCGACGGATCGCGTGCGATAATATGGTCGAGAGTCGTTGGAGGGATAGCCGTGCGCTTAAAGTTAACGAATCCTCTGACGAGGATGAACGTCAGACAGCAGCTCATTTTACTGTTCCTGATCTTGGTCAGTCCGGTTATTTTGTTGAACTGGTATGCGAACTCGAAAGCCGAGGACATCTTGAAGGAGCATGTCACGAGCGCCTACGAGGAGCTGAACAAGCAGAACCACTTCCTGATCAACCGGGATATCGATACGATCAGCCGCATCATGACGACGATCATCCAAAACCCGGTGACGCAGAGCATGATCAGCAAAGAGACGGATACGGAGTTCGATCGCGTCGTGAAGTACGGGGATATGAACACGCTGCTCGGCAACAATTCCGTCGGCCTGTTCGGCGGGGAAGCGATCTATTATTTCCTGTTCGTCTACGATCCGAATAACAGCTATCCGTTCGCTCCGGCCATTCCGGACATCAACCGCAGAAACAACGGTTCCTCGGTCTTCTTCTATTCCGACGAGACGAAAACTCCGTGGATCGAGGCGGCGCTGGAGGTGAAAGGCAAAGGCGTGCTGGCGCTGATCGACGATTTCGGACCGAGGGGAGACCAGAGGACGCTGGCGTATCTTCGCGCGGTCAACAGCATCACGAACGGCAGAAGCGTCGTCGGCGTGCTTGTCGCGACGAAGATGGACAAGAAAATCGAAGAAGCGTTCCGCACCGTGTCCTTGCCCGAGGGCGGCGAGCTTTATTTGACCGACTGGTCCGACCGCATTCTGGCCGCCACGACCCCGACGATGGGAGAGACGTTCCGGTTTCCGGACGGCCTGGTAACCGGCCAGGCGATGGAAGAGACGCTCAGCGAAGTGACCGACGATTCGATCTACGTCGTCCATACGAAATACTCGCTGAAGCAGAAGCTCGTCTATACGATTCCGACGCAATCGCTGCTGCAGCAGCAGAGCGCGCTGAAGCGGGTCATTCAGACGATCTCCATCGTCTATTCGGTGTTCGCGATCATCGTCATGATGTATTTCTGGCGATCGCTCATGAATCCGCTGCGCAAGCTGGCGATGTTCGCAAGGTCCCACGAGCCGGGCAAACCGCTCTCGTCCGCTCCGTCGAGGGAGCGCAACGACGAGGTCGGCGTGCTTATTCATTCCGTTCACAATATGGCCAATCGGATCAACGATATGATCCACGAGCATTATTCGATGGAGATCAAGCAGAAGGAATCCCAGCTGCAGCTTCTCTATCAGCAGATCAATCCGCATCTGTTGTACAATACGCTGGAAAGCATTTATTGGAAGAGCTCTCTGGAAGGCAACGCCGACTCCGCGGAGATGATCAAGGAGCTGTCCAAGCTGATGCGGATCAGCTTAAGCCGAGGCAGGGAGTTGATCTCGATCGAGGAGGAGCTGGAGCACGCTCGGGCCTATACGAGCCTTCAGCAGAAGCGATACGAATACGGTTTCTCGATCCGCTGGGACGTCGAGGAAGACGCCCTGCCGTACCTGATTCCGAAGATCACTCTGCAGCCGCTGATCGAGAACGCTATCATCCATGGCGTGATCAATATGGGAGAGGACGGGGAAATTGTCGTCTCCGTCCGCTCGGACGAAGATCTGATCCGGCTGACCGTCGAGGACAACGGCTACAAGCCTGTAGACGTCGCGTCGATCAATCGGCTGATCTCCGACGAGGAGTCGGGAGCGGGTTACGGAATCAAGAACGTCAATAAGAGAATTCAGCTGCATTTCGGCAGCGAGTTCGGGCTCCGCTACGAGGAGAGACGGCCGGAAGGCACGAAGGTGGAAGCCGTTATTCCGAAACGGCAGGACGAATCCGCGGAACGACACCAGGGCAGAGGAGGCAACGCCAATGTATAACATTCTGATCGCAGACGACGAGCCGCTTATTTGCAAGGGGCTGGCGAATTTGCTGGAATCTTCCGGCCTGAACATCGAGAACATCTATACCGCGCACAACGGCTACGAAGCTTTGGACTATTTGAAAATGGAATCGATCGACTTGCTCGTGACCGACATCCAGATGGGCGCGATGAGCGGCATCGAACTGATGCAGCAGGCGAAAATCGTCAAGCCTTGGGTGCAGGTCATCGTCATCTCCGCCCACGAGACGTTCCAGTACGCGCAGCTCGCGATGAGACTCGGAGCCCGGGACTATCTCATCAAGCCGATCAACAGCGAGCAGCTGCTTAATTCCGTCCGGCACGTGCTTCTGCACATGGACCGGCCCGAGCAGAATCAGGAGGAGCTGATCTCGGATTTGCGCGAGCATTTCCGCATGGAACAGCCACAGCCGCAGCGCATGGACATTCTGAGTCGTCTCGTGAGCAAGTCCGGCTCCTCGGGGGAGCTGCTGAGGCAGGCGAGGGAGCAGGGCGTCGATCTTCGGGGGCCTTACTTCGCCATGCTCAAAGTCCGGCTCGATTTCGAGAGCGGAGGCAAGACGATCGCCGACAAGGACGTCCTCCTGCTGCAATACGCCGTGCTCAACATCGTGAACGAGCTTCTGGACAAGGATTGGAGCCATCATTCTTTCTATTCCGCCAACCGGGACGTCAGCATCATCGTGCAATGGGACGAGGCGGCCTACGGCAATATCAGCTCGGACAAAGTCAATCAGCTCGAGATGATCGGGCGCAGCCTGCACTTCAACATTCGCAAATATTTGGGCTTCGAGTGCGTCGTCGGCATCAGTCAAATTCTGAAAGGGCACGAATTTCTGCCCGAGCTGAACGATCAGGTAGGCAAGGCAATCGTCTGGAACCGCCAGCATCGGGACCATTACGTGTTCTTCTTCGGCGACTTCAAATGGGGGCTCCCGACCGAGGATCCGACGGAAGAGGACTTGGCCGCGCAGAACAATCTGATCGTTGAGAAGGCCCAGGAGTACGTGCTGGCCAACTATGCGCAGAAGGGGCTGACGCTGAACGAGGTGGCGCAGAGAAACCACGTGAGCCCGAACTATCTCAGCTACCTGTTCAAGAAATATACGGGGACCAATCTGTGGGAATACGTCATCAAGCTGCGCATGGAGGAGAGCAAGCGGCTCATTCTGACGACGGACTTGCGCCGATACGAAATTTCGGAGCGGGTCGGGTACGAATCTCCCGAGCATTTCAGCAAAATTTTCAAAAAATATTTCGGAATGAGCCCCAGCGAAATGAAGAAGTAAGAATGCCCATGATCCGCATAGATACGCACATGTTCACGCCTCGTTCCTTTTCCTACAATAAAGTTTATCGATAAGATATTCTAAGCGCGAGTCCCGGAGCCCGGTCAGGCTCCGGCGGCGATCGCTTAAGGAATGAGGGAGACCTAATGAATCAAACGACCGCAGTCCCGATCCGTCCCTTGGACGCTCCGCCCAAGCGACCTCCCGCCAAGTGGAAAAAGCATCTGTGGGGCTACCTGTTCCTGCTTCCCGCCATCGGCATTTTCTTCACGTTCTTGTGGCTGCCTATCGGCAAAGGAATCGTCTTCAGCTTCTACCACATCGATTTCGTCAAAGGGGATACGTTCGTAGGCTGGGACAATTACGCCAAAGTGCTGAAGGACCCGGACGTGCTCGTATCGGTAAAAAATACGCTGTACTACATGCTCCTCGGACTGGTCATCGGCTTCTGGGTTCCGATCCTGTTCGCCATCGCCATCTCCGAGATGAGGAAGTTCCAGGGCTTCGCCCGGATCGCGGCCTATTTGCCCTACGTCGTGCCGGTCGTCGTGCTGTACGGCCTGTGGAGATGGCTGTACGATCCGGTAGGTCCGATCAACGCCGTGCTGACGAGAGTCGGCTTCGATTCCGTCCTCTTCTTGACGGACAAGGCCTGGTCGATGATCTCCATCGTCATCATGGAGACGTGGCAGAGCTTCGGCTCGGCGCTGCTTATCTACATCGCCGCCGTTCTAAGCATTCCGCGCGATTGGTACGAGGCAGCCGAGATCGACGGCGCCGGCGTCTGGCAGAGAATCCGCTACATTACGCTTCCGGCGATCAAAAACCAAATCGTGCTGCTGCTCCTGCTGCAGTTGATCGCGACTTCGCAGAACTTCCAGACGCATTACGCGGTTCTGGACGGCGGGCCGAACAACGCGACGCTAACCTACGCCCTGCTGGTTATCCGATATGCGTTCACGAGGCAGGATTACGGCTCGGCCTCGGCGCTCGGCGTGCTGATGTTCATCGTGCTCAGCGTGCTGGCCATACTTCAATACCGGATGTCCAACAGGAAGGAGGCCTAGCGCATGAAAGCGGTCGAGAGAGGCATTATATCGGATTACGACTTGAAGATTCCGGGCAAACGCGCGCTCTATTACTTGATGATGTTCGTCGTGCTCGTCATGGTGTGCACGATGCTGTACCCGATGCTCGTCATCTTCTTCAACGGCGTCAAGCTCAATACGGAGGTCAATTCGTTCCCTCCGACGTTCCTGCCCAGCGAGTGGCATTTCGAGAACTACAAGAAGGCATGGGGCTATATCAACCTGCCGCAATTCGCGAGAAATACGCTGTACATTTTCGCCGGCAACATGGCGATGACCGTGCTCGTCGTCGGGTTCGCAGCGTTCAGTCTCTCGCGGATGGACGTACCTTACAAGAGGGTCATCCAATATTTCTTCCTGCTGACGCTGTTCATTCCGCCGACGACGTACATCATTCCGAACTTCGTCAACCTGCGCGATCTCGGGCTGATGAATACGTTCTGGGCGCTGTGGCTGCCCGCGGGAGCCAACGCGTTCTTCCTGCTGCTGCTGAAGACGTTCTTCGACGGCATCAACATGGAGATGTTCGAATCGGGCCGGATCGACGGCGCTTCCGAGCCGCGCCTGTACTTCCAAATCGCGTTCCCGCTGTCGATTCCGATCTTCGCCACGCTGGCGATCTTCGTGTTCTCGTCGGCCTGGAACGATTGGTATTGGCCTTCGCTCATTCTGTCGAGCGACGAACGATATCCGCTGGCGACGGCCATATACAAGTACGTCATCAACGTCAGACGGCTGGACTTGAACCTCAGATTCGCCATCCTGTCGATGATAACTTTCCCGCCGGTCATCGTGTTCCTGATTTTCCAGAAATACATCGTCAGAGGTCTTCATATGGGTGGCGTAAAAGGATAATCCCGATTTCCAGCATGCGTAAATCTGCACATGATCGAAATAGGAATACACATCGCTTTAAGAATTGCGCCTCCATTATGATGAGCGTGTAAGCAAAACCAAAACGAAAAGGGGATTAACACCATGCGCAAGATTTCAACGGTAATCGCTTGTCTTCTCGTGTTCAGTCTGGTACTGGCCGCGTGCGGCGGCAACGACAAGAACAATACGTCGTCTCCGTCCGCTTCCTCGGCATCGCCTTCGGCCAGCCAATCGTCGAGTCCTTCGGACACGCCGTCGGACGGCGGCAGCGGCTCCGGCGGCTTCGATCCCGCCACGCTGAAAGCGACGATCAGCATCTACTATCCGACTCCGGACCAAGTGGAGAAACGCGCGTTGGAAGACGACAGAATCAAGCGCTTTAACGAAGTGTTCCCGAACGTAGAAGTCGTGAAGAGCGACTGGCAATACAATCCGAACGAAATCGGCATCAAGATGGGCGCGAACGAAGCGCCGACGCTGTTCAACACTTACGCGACCGAGGGCAAATTCCTCGCGGAAAAAGGTTGGGCGGCCGACATTACCGAGCTGTTCAACGCCTACGACAAGAAAGACCAGCTGAACCCGATTTTGCTGAACCAGTTCAATATCAACGGCAAAATCTTCGGCATTCCGCAGCAAGGCTACGTCGTCGGAACGGTCGTGAACAAGAAGATGCTGGAGGATAAAGGAGTAGCCGTTCCTTCGCTGAACTGGACTTGGGACGACGTGCTGAGCACGGCGCAGGGGGTCGCGGATCCGGGCAAAGGCATCTCCGGCATCGCCCCGATGGGCAAAGGCAACGAAGCCGGATGGAACTGGACGAACTTCCTGTTCGAAGCCGGCGGAGAGATCCAGGCGGTCGAAGGCGGCAAGGTCGTGGCGAAATTCAATTCCGAAGCCGGTCTGAAAGCGCTGGAGTTCTATAGCAAGCTGAAGGAAGCGAACGTCATCCCGGCCGACTGGGCGCTCGGATGGGGCGATGCGGTAGGCGCGTTCGCCCAAGGCAGAACGGCGATGGTCATCGCGGGTCCGGACGGTCCGGTCGACCAAGGCTTGAACCAAGGCGGCATGAGACCGGAAGACATCGTCGTGTACCCGATGCCTGCGGCAACGGCGGGCGGCAAGCACACGGGCGTTCTCGGCGGCGACTTCCTCGTCATCAACCCGAACGCGACGCCGGAAGAGCAATACGCGGCATTCCACTACGCCGTGTTCGACTACTTCACGGACAAAGGACTGGAGTCGCTGGAAGCGAACATCCAATCCCGTAAAGCGGAAAACAAATACTTCGTGCCGCCGGTCATCCAGTACTTCAGCCAAGATTCCGAATATGGCCAGAAGCTCAAGGACATCTACGCGAAGTACGACAACGTCTATCAATACAGCGACGAGCTGATGTCGCTGCTCGACGGCAAGCCGGAAGCGCAGTTCAACACGCAAGAATACTACGCTGCGATGACGAACGTCATTCAAGAAGTGTTCTCCAAGAAGGGCGTGGATCTGAAAGCGCAGCTGGACGCCGCGGCGAAGACGGTGCAAGAGCAATTCTTCGATAACATTAAAGTGGAATAGAAAGAGAAGAGGGTTGCCTTGGGCGAACGAAAGTTTGCGAGGGGCAACCCTCTACAGTATCCGAGGATCGAGTGCCTCGGCCAATCCGCATAACGGGAGGGCAGGTTCGGTGAAGCGAATTCGGCAATCGAAAGCGATATGGATATCGGCCGGCGCGCTTGCGGCGCTGCTGGCGGCCGCGGCTTACGCGCTGCTGTACTCGCCGCTCGGCGCCAAGGCCGGCTTCAAAGACAAGGACGGGCTTCTGATCGTCAGCCGCGCCGGCGCGGAGATCGCGTTCCGCGCCGACAACGGGGCGATCGCCCATATCAAGAACAAGGAAGCGGCCGGCGTCTTGACGATGGGCAACCGCGAGAACGCGCTGTGGTGGGCGTTCTTCGAAGACGATTCGTCCGTGAACGGTCAGAAGGCGGACAGCTTCTCGTACGACTGGAATTCGCGCAAGGGCGAGCTTACGCTGAGCTACGGCGGCCAGATTCAAGTCGAGATCGCGGCAACGTTCGACGAGGACGATCGTATCCGTCTACGGGCGGAGGTCGACAACCGGACGGAGAAGGCGATCAAGTCGTTCCGGTTCCCGTACGAGCTGAAAGTCGATTCCGCCGAAGTGAAGGACGCGCTGCTGCCGATGCTGCCGGGAGTTAAGCTGCGCGACGCGTTCTTCAAGGAAAGCAATTCGTTCCAGGATCAGTATCCGGGCGTTCTGTTCGCTTCCTATTTGGCCTTGCGCACGGGAGGCGGGGAGCTGGCCGTATACGACCTGAGCCGCGATATCGCGCCGATGACGGAGCTGGGATTCAAGAACCAGGTGGACGACAAAGGCAAGTCGGGCATCGTTCACAACTACAAGACCTGGATCGCTGCCGGGACGAAGTGGAGCAGTCCGACGGTCGTGCTGGAATTCGGCGATTACGAGAAGACGATCGCCAGCTACCGCGAGCTGAACGGCATCGCGGAGTACAAGTCGCTGTCCGAAAAGCTGGGCGACGACAAAGCGAAGTACTTCGAGCTTCCGTTCTACAAGACGGACGTTTCCGCGATCAAGGACAGCGGCTGGAGCCACTTGACGACGAACTTCATCGACAAGATGAACGATAACGGCGTTATCCATCTCGTCGGCTTCCAGAAGGGCGGGCATGACGAGAACTACCCGGATTTCATGCCTCCGGATCCGCAATGGGGCGGCCAGAAAGCGTTCGCGGCGTTCATGCAGGCGGCGAAGGACAAAGGCAATCTCGTCATTCCGTACACGAACATGAGCTGGTGGGGTGTCGATTCGCCGACGCTGGCGAAGCTTCCCGAAGGAACGTCGATGGAAGAACTGATCGTGAGGAAAGACAACGGGCAGATCCTGAAGGAGGATTACGGAGCGCACAGCGGCTACGTCGTCAATACGGGCCATCCGTTTTTCAAGCAGCGCACGGCCGAGGAGCACAAGAAGCTGTTGGAGGGCGGATTTGACGGCATTTTCGAGGACCAATGGGGCATTCGCAATTCCCCGTACGCCTTTAATGCGACGATCCCCGAAGGCACGGATCCTTCGACGGCCTACTTCAAGGGGCTGCGCGATTACGTCAGCTCGATCGGCCACAAGCTGTACATGGAGGACGGAACGGACGTGCTGGCGGACGGGGCGGTCGGCTTCATGGGCTCGACCTATCTATGGGACCTGCTCGGTTATCGTAAAAACACGGCCAGCTACGCGGACTATTATCCGATGTCCGGCATGCTGCTGCGGGACAAAGTGCTGCAATACCAGCACGACCTGGCCGCGGAGACGATGACGGACGATCCGGATATGCTGCGCTGGAACTTGGCGATGGGCTACAATCTGGCGGCGGACTTCTTCAACGGGGTGGCGAATCCGTGGGTGGACGCGGTGGCCGTTCTTCAGAAAAATATTTTGTCGCAGTACGGGGATTCGCTGGTAAAGAGCTTCGAGGAGGTCGCATCGAACGTGACGCGCACGGACTTCGGTTCATACGCGGTGACGGCGAACTGGAGCAAGGAAGGCGGATACGAGATAAGCGCGGAAACGGAGCTGGCTCCGGGCGGATACGAGGCCTCCGCTGCCGACGGCAGCAGACGGGCCGGAAGCTACAGCCGCTTGAACGGACTTGAACTCGACGCGGGCGAGCATCACTTGGTCGAAGTGCGGGAGAAGAACGCGATCCGGGTATACCAGCCGATCGGCTCCGATACGACGCTGAAGATCAAGAAGGGCGACGGCTGGAAGCATGCGGTCGCAAGCGCATACGAGGCGAACGGGACGAAGATCGCCGATCTGGTCGTCCGGGATGAGGGAGACTACGTTCAATTCGACTACGTGGGCGTTGTTAAGGAGCGCAAGGTCGCTTACGTCGAGTTGGCAAGCTCGGCAGAGGCAAGCAAGGCGACGGAGACGTTCAAGAAGGTCAAGGCCATGACGAACGTAGCGCTCGGGAAGAAGGCGCGGGCGACATCGCTGACGGCCGACGCGTTCCCGCCGGAGCTGGCGGTGGACGGAGATCCGTACACGTACTGGGAGAGCACGGACAAGCAGTTCCCGCAATCGCTGACGCTCGATCTGAGCGAGGAGCGGGAGTTGACGAAGCTGATCGTGCGGCTGCCTCCGCAGGACGCCTGGGAGACGAGGCAGCAAGAGATCGAGGTGCTCGTAAGCTCTGACGGACAATCGTATGCGTCCGTGCTGGCTAAAGCGGCTTACACGTTTGATCCGGCCTCCGCCAATGCGGTGGAGATCCCGTTGGACGGAACGAAGGCGAAGTTCGTGAGGCTGACCATCACGGACAACACGGGCTGGCCTGCGGCGCAAATTTCCGAATTCGAAGCTTATTGACGAAGGGGCGGGAAGCTCACGCGATCGTGCGTGCGGTTTTCCCGTCTTTTCGCGCGGAATGTCGCGATCCTTATCAGAATCGTCTCCGACAAAGCGCATTGATCGTCCTGTAGACGCCGAAGACGCTTTTGCATGAAAATCGGGGAGATTGTACGCATGAAAAACACCGTTCCAATCTTGTCCCACCGCTCATATGCTAGATTATCATCTGCAACAATGAGGGGGAACGGTACATGCAACTGTACGCGGGGACGGTATGCGCCTTGCTCGGCGCGGCGGTGACTTTCTCGTTCGGCATTTGGAGCGAGTCTCTTACTTTTTTGCTTGTTCTGATGGCCGTCGACTATATTACCGGAGTGGCCGCGGCATTGAAGGAGGGCAGCGGGCTCAACAGCAACATCGGTTTCTGGGGACTGTTCAAGAAAGGACTCATTCTGCTCGTCATGATCATTACGCATCGGCTGGACGTGCTGCTCGGAGCGGATTTGATCATGGGCGGAGCCGTATTTTTCTATATCGCCAACGAACTGCTGTCCATCATCGAAAATTACGGACGTTTGGGGCTTCCGCTGCCCGACCGGCTGAAGCGCATCGTTCAGGTGCTGCGCGACCGGGCCGGGGAACCGAAAAATCCGAGTTAAACGAATCGTTTTTTGTTTCGGGCGGAATGGCTATAATGGATGAGTAACCCCATTTAGCCAGGAGGTTGATTCTAGATGAGACTGGAAAGCGGGACGAGCGTCATTTTTCGGGTCGAGATGGACAAGCAGAAGGTGACGTTCGGCGAACTCGTGTCTTTGATCGGCCAGCAAGGGGGGGATATCGTCGCCATCGACGTCATTCAGCCCGGCAGAAAAACGGAAATACGGGATCTCACGGTCAGCGTCGCCGAGCCGTCCGAGATCGGCACGCTGTCGGACGCCGTCAAGGCGATGAAGGGCATTCATCTGGTCAACGTCTCCGACCGGACGTTCCTGCTGCATCTCGGAGGGAAAATCCAGGTCCGCTCTAAGGTTCCGATCAAAAACCGCGACGACCTGTCCCGCGTGTACACGCCCGGAGTGGCGAACGTCTGTCTGGCGATTCGGGACGATATCAACAAGTCTCACTCGCTTACGATCCGCCGCAATACGGTCGCGGTCGTATCGGACGGGACCGCGGTGCTCGGACTGGGCGACATCGGGCCTCACGCGGCGATGCCCGTCATGGAAGGAAAGGCGATGCTGTTCAAAGAGCTGGCGGGCGTGGATGCGTTCCCGATCTGCCTGAATACGAAAGATACGGAAGAGATCATCTCCATCGTGAAGGCGATCGCGCCTACATTCGGCGGCATCAACCTGGAGGATATCTCCTCGCCGAGGTGCTTCGAGATCGAACGCCGGCTGAAGGAAGAGCTGGACATTCCGGTATTCCACGACGACCAGCACGGGACGGCTGTCGTGCTGCTCGCGGGTCTGATCAATGCGCTGAAAATCGTAGGCAAAAACATTTCCGACATTAAGGTCGTCGTCTGCGGCATCGGCGCCGCGGGCTTCGCCTGTTCCCGGATGCTGCTGGCCGCGGGCGTATCCCGGTTGATCGGGGTCGATAGGTTCGGCGCCATTCATAAGGACGAGCAGTACGACAACGAAGCTTGGAACGAGTTTGCCAGGCTGACGAACCCCGACAACGAGAAGGGGAGCTTGTCCGAGGTAATCGCGGGAGCGGACGTATTTATCGGGCTGTCGAGGCCCAAGCTGTTACATAACGGAGACGTTCGGAAGATGAATTCGGACCCGATCGTGTTCGCGATGGCCAATCCCGATCCGGAGATTACCCCGGAGGAAGCCGGTACGGACGTGCGGGTGTTCGCGACCGGACGTTCCGATTATCCGAACCAGCTCAACAACGTGCTCGCCTTCCCGGGTATTTTCCGCGGCGCTCTGGACGCCCGGGCGAGAACGATCAGCGAGTCGATGAAGCTGGCCGCCGCGCACGCGATCGCCTCGATCGTGACGCCGGAAGAGCTGAACGAGGAGTACATCATTCCCAGCGTGTTCAACGACAAAGTCGTGCCCGCCGTTCGGCGCGCCGTCATCCAGGAAGCGATCAACGCCGGGGTCGCCCGCAAGGTTCCGAGCGATTTTCGCAACCTCGACTGAGCGTTATTAGTCGCCTTTTCTCGGCCGAATGCGGAGTTGTTCATGAATTTGTCAAAAGTTTGGCGGGAAGAAACGCGACAAATGCTTGAGTTCAAACGCGGATTTTAGGTAGAATATGAGTTAGACATTTTGTAGGAAGCAGGGGAGCAGACAATGCACAAATGGATGATGTCCGCATTGGTGACGATCGCGTGCGCAATGGGGGTCTACTTGCTGGCGACCGCGCTGCCGGAGAGACCGAAAGAGGAAACTTTGGCCGAAGGCCAGGAGATGCTCAGAATCAAAGCGACGAACTTCGAGTTCGACCAGGCGGAGTACAAAGTTAAAGCCGGAACCAACTACAAAGTGAAATACTCCAATACGCTCGGAACCCATGGTGTCGAGTTCGTCGGATTGGGCATCGAACTGGACAAGGACAATCCGGAGACCGAAGTGACTTTCGATAAGCCGGGCACTTACGAGCTGCACTGTTCGATCATGTGCGGGCAAGGTCACGCCACGATGATTTCCAAACTGATCGTCGAATAGAAAAAGAAGGAGCCGTCAGGCTCCTTTTTTCCAACCTTATGATCGGCTTCTTGCCCGGGAGCGGGTTCGGGAGACGCCGAAATCCGCCAAATACCCGATCAAGGCCCAGCTAAGCACCGTAAGCGCGTACATGAACCATACGCTGACGCTGTGGAGATCGGTGAACAGCTCGATGAACCATATCGGCACGCTGAACATCATCAGGAACAGGTTGTGGGGATCGTAGCCGGTCATGTTAAAAAGGCAAAGCGCAAGTCCGATAAGCGTACATATTGCGGTAATGGGATAGCGCATATCGCGTGCATGCCCCTTTCGCTGTTTATGGCCTAGTATGCGCGGAACGACATATCCTCATGATAAGAAAGGAATGGAAAACATGATTACTCATATCGTATTGTTCAAGCTGAAAGACCGCAGTCCCGAGAGCGTCGAACGCACCGCTCAAGTGCTGCGCGACATGGAAGGCAAAATCGACGAGCTTCGTTATTTGGAAGTGGGCAAGGACGTGATTCATTCCGAGCGTTCCTACGATATCGCGTTGGTAACGAAGTTTGATTCTCTTGAGGCTCTTAACGCTTATCAGGTGCATCCGGTGCACAAAAAGGTCATCGAGCATATGACGGAGGTCCGCGAAGCTTCGGTCGCGGTCGATTATGAGAGCTGATCAAATATTGACGCTTGCGACGGAGAAAGATCCGTCCAATATGGGCGACGTGTATCAGATGGCTACGTACACGATCCTTATTTTGATCAGCGCGGTCATCATGATCGTATGGCTGAAACGCAGAGGACGCGCCAAGAAGAAATGATAAGGGGAGGACGTCCGATGTACGACGTTAACGTAACATACATTCGCAGTCGGCTGGCCTGTCTTCCCGAGCTTGCGCAGGCGCTGTCTGCCGCGACCGTGTCGTGGTCCGGGGCGTTGACGGAAGGGCTCGCCCAGGAGCGCGCGCTTCATCTGGCCGCGGAAATTGCGACGGATGTCGGACATGCCCTGATCGACGGCTTCATTATGAGAGACGCGAGCAGCTACGAGGACATTATCGATATCATCTCCGAGGAAGGCGTCGTCGCGAAGGAAGTAGCGGAGCCGCTGCGCCGTCTCGTGCTGCTGCGCAAGACGCTCGTGCAGGAATACGACCTCTGGCCGCGCAAGGAGCTTCATCCGCTTACTCCGGAGCTTCCGAGAGTGCTGATGGGCTTCTCCGATCAGGTCGAGGCTTATTTGAAGAAAGAGCTGATCTAGACAATACGGATTCGGCAAACGCATAAGGCTGTTCCATAAGAAGTCAGGAGCAACAAATGGCATTATCGATGAACAAGAACGGGGTATGTATCTCCTTACGCTACAATGCACCCCAGAAAGTGACGAGAAGCTTCGCAGCTTATTCCGATTACTTTCCGGGGACCCCGAAGCGCGTCATGAAATTGGGAATTGATTAACCCGTAACAGGGTAATTTCATGACCGTATGAGGCAGGCGCTTCGCTCTCCAGGAGATACATACCCCTTTTCTATCTCGATAATACCTGTTGCCTGACCTCTTGCGGGACAGCTTTTTTGTTATGGCCGGATGCCCCGAGAGAATATTTATGCCCGTCCGCTGTGTCAAGACAAGCGGCTGCTACTTATATTGTATTAACCGCATGGGCATTCGCCCGGGAAAGCGGCGGACGGAGGGGATGCGGATGGCGTGGCAGGTGGCGGGTTACGGAATTGCGGCGGCGGCAGTAGCCGTCGCGGCGGCGATTGTATTCGCGTTGGCGTCGCTGTCGAGGTCGGTAAGGCGGCTTGAGCGAGCGGCGGAAGCCGTCGGCAAGGAGGCGGAGGTTTCCTTGCGGCAATGCGGCAGCTTGGCCGAAGAGGCCAGAGAGACGCTTGCTCTGTCCCGAAGAAGCCTGGAAGGCTTCGCTTCGCTCGCGGAGGGGGCGCGGGCGATGGGAGAAGCCGTTCATGCCGCCGCCAAGACGACGGCGCGCTTGACGGAGCTGTACCGAGACTGTTTGTCCGCGCCGTTCCAGCCCGCGTCCGGCGAAAGCAAAGCAGGAGAGGGAGCGGAGCTGTCGGAGCTCGGGCGCTTGCTATGGTCCATGTGGAAGAACCGCTTCGGCCGCGACCGCGCCTCGGCCGCCGATCGCCGCAACCCGGAGGCGAATGCGGATCTATCAGAGGGAGAGTGAGTAAGATGGCAGAGAAGAAAGTCGTAAAATCGTTCTTGTGGGGTGCGTTGACCGGAGCCGTTACGGGCGCGGTCGCCGCTCTGCTGCTGGCTCCGAAATCGGGGCGAGAGCTTCGCGGCGATATCGCGGACACGGCGCACAAGGTCGGAGAGAAAACGGCCGATATCGGCCGTCAAGCCGGTACCGCCGTGCAGTCGCTGGCGAAACGCACGTCCGGCCTGATTACGGATATTCGTTCGCGCAGAAGCCAGGAAGACGCCGAAGCGGTTCCCGCCGAGAAGGAAGAGGAAAACGCGGCCGCACTGTAACATCGTCAGCCTTCGCGCATACGAACATGAGCCCCCCGCTCCCGCGGGGCGGCTCTTTGCCGTTCGCGGAGGGAACCATTTGGTCTTCGTCCTCATAATGTAATCTGAAGCGACCTCTACAACAATGAAGAAAGCGGTGTTTCTGTGCAGCAAGCGATCGCTGTTCTTGACTCCGGAGTGGGGGGGCTGACCGTCGTCAAAGAAGTGATGCGTCAGCTTCCATCTGAGCAAATTTTGTATTTCGGCGACACCGCGAGAACTCCTTACGGACCCAGAGCAGCGGAAGAGGTCGCGCAGTTTACGCGCGAGATCGTCGACTATCTCGTTCAGTTCAATCCGAAGATGATCGTCATTGCCTGCAATACGGCAACCGCGGTAGCGTTGGAGGATATTCGCCGGCGGGTCGCGATTCCGGTCATCGGCGTCATTAACCCCGGCGCGAGAGCGGCGTTCGGGCGAACGCGATCCGGAATCGTCGGCGTCATCGGCACGGAAGGAACGGTAAGGAGCGGCGCGTACGAAGCCGCGTTAAAGCGCCTTTCTCCCCAGGTGGAAGTCGTCAGCCGCGCCTGTCCTTCGTTCGTCCCGTTGGTAGAGGACGGCAACTTCCACTCGGATCGCGCGTTGGAGATCGTCGCGGATGCGTTGTCCCCGCTTCGGAGTTCGAAGATAGACTGTTTGATTCTCGGCTGCACGCACTACCCTTTTCTGGCGGACAGCATCTCCCGAGTCATGGGGCCGGAAGTCGTTCTGATCAATTCGGCGGAGGAGACCGCCAGAGAGATTCGCGACGTGCTGAGGCGGAGCAACGAGCTTGCCGGCAAGGACGTGTTGCCGATCCACAGGTTTTTCTGCAGCGGGGAGCCATGGAAGTTCAGGGAGATCGCCCGGGAGTGGCTGGACGAACAAATCCGGCTGACGCCTGTCGTATGGCAATTTCCGCATATCGGCGTGTAAGGCCTCGATTCTCGTCGACAAAGAGAAGAACGCCTCGCTGTCCGGTCGGGCGTAGTTCGGAGCGCTTCGCTCTTCGGCCGATCCGTCCCGGTTATTCATAAGTCGGGTTCGCCGCGCATACATGATAGCATCTCGGAAAAACGGGAGGGATCGCGATGGCGGACGAATCGATTGAACCGGTTTGCTGCGCTTACGAGGATTACGGGCCGGAGAGGCTGGAAGCGGATCTGCAAGCATTAACCCAGAAGCATTCCTTTATCTCCGCGGGATCGATCGGCAGCAGCGCGCTGGGCCGGCCGATCCCGTTCTTCAGGTTGGGGACGGGGCCGTTCCGGTGGCACTTCAACGGCGCGTGCCACGCGAACGAATGGATCACGTCGGTGCTGTTGATGAAATTCGCCGAGGACTACGCCGACAGTTATGCGCGCGGCGCTTTGTTTTGGGGCAAGTCCGCGAACGATCTGTTCGCCAGGTGCAGCCTGTGGGTCGTGCCGATGCTGAACCCGGACGGCGTGGAGCTTGTCCAGCGGGGATTGACGGAGGAGCATCCGTACTATCGGGAGCTGCTTCGATGGAACCGGGGTTCGGGACAGTTCCGGCGCTGGAAGGCGAACGCGAGAGGCGTCGATCTGAACGACCAGTTTCCCGCGTTCTGGGAAGAGGAGCGCGCCCGCCGCGCTATGGACGGTCCGGCCCCTCGCGATTATTCCGGGGAGAAACCGCTGAGCGAGCCGGAGGCTGCGGCTTTGGCCGAGTTTACCGAACGGAACGGTTTCCATGCCGTGCTTGCGCTTCATACTCAGGGCGAGGAGATCTACTGGAATTATCGCGGCGGGGAGCCGAAGGAGTCGCGGGAGTGGGCGGACCGGATGGCAAAAGCGGCAGGCTATCGCGCCGTCTACTTGGAGGGCAGCGACGCAGGATACAAGGATTGGTTCATCGCCCGGTTCGGGCGACCGGGATTTACGGTCGAGGCCGGGTGGGGACATAATCCGCTGTCGCCGGAGACGGCCGACGAATTGTACGACGATATCGCAAGACTGCTGGCGGAAGCGTTGGACTGCGCTCCCGCTTGACTGACGGGCGTGCCGGTAGGGTACAATGAGGGGAACCGCTTGTCGGAAAGGAGCGATCTCTCATGGCCCGTAAATCCGGATTGGCGCTTTGGATGCGCATTCCCGGACGCGTATGGCGCATTCTGCGTTCGAACAGGGTGACGCTGAAGGATAAGCTGATCTTCGTCGTGCCGGTGTTGCTCTATTGGGTATTGCCGGATTTCATGCCGCTGCTGCCGATCGACGACGCGGCGTTCACCGCGGCCGCGGCCGTATGGTACGCGCGGGCGATGGAGCGCAAGTACGGCATATGAACCAGAATATGGGCGATTGCATATACTCTCTATAGATTTTCAATCCTGCTATGGAGAGGCGGAACGCAAGTTGGCTATTTCGTATATGGATTACGCGTCCCCGAGCGCGCAATTCACGTTCGATCTTAAGAACGATCTGTTCTTCAAGAAGGACGACCGCAATTATATCAACCGGTTGTCGATCAAAGACCTGAACACCTTGGGCAACTACTCCTTGCTGGATATCTATTTGAGCACGGGCAACGTGGTCGAGCCGCATATTCATCAGAACGCGTCCGAGCTCGTCTATTGCATTTCGGGCTCCGCGGTCGTGTCCCTGATCAATCCGTTCTCGCTGAAGCTGATGAATTTTCCGATCAAGCCCGGCCAAGTCGCGAACGTTCCGCAAGGCTGGTGGCATTATGAGATCGCTACGGAGGACAATACGCATCTGCTCGCGATTTTCGACGCCCCGATTCCGGAGGCGATCTTCGGCTCCGATATTTTGCGATTGACCCCCGCCAGCGTATGGGCGCATTCGTACTGCCTGGACGAGGCGCAGGTGAAGGCGACGTTCGCGCCGATCCAGGAGACAGCGTATATCGGACCTCCGAAAAGCTGCAAGAAGGGCCAGCAGGTCGCGCCCCATTCCGCGCGGAGCGGCTCGCAGCCTGCCCGGCACGCTCAAGCCGCTCCTCCCGTTCAAGCTGGGCAGCCTGCTCAAATGTACGGCTATCCGGCTTACTACCCGCAAGCTTACGGGCAAGCGTACTACGGGCAGCAAGCCGGCGCTTCTCAAGGCTACGGACAACAGCCGTACGGACGCGCATAAGAGACAGAGGCTGGCCCTTAAGTAAGGGCGTACAAGATTGCCGATGAAAATAAGAGGGCATCTATCTCCTGGAGCCTGCCTCATACGGTCCTGAAATCGACTTATCACGGGTCTGCCTATTCAAAATTTCAGGATCAGGGTTCGGGGGATCTTGCATCGGAAGGAGATAGAAGCCCATTACCCTGCATCCATCGATAATCGTTGTGTACGCCTCTGTTTACTTATGGGACAGCTTCTTGTTTTCCTGCGGTAAACTCTTTACAATAGAACGGAGAAACCGACGGGAGTGAAGGACGAATGAACTGCAAAATTACCCGCAATGCGGCGAAGGTGCTGCGCCAAGAATTGGACAAGCCCGAGAACGCCGAATTGAAGCTTAAAGTGTTCGTTACGCACAGTCACGGAGACCATGCGCATTACGGCATGGATCTGGGCAAGCCGACCGACAAGGACGAGGTCGTAACGACGGATAAAGGCATTGACGTGATCTTGACGAAGGGCGAAGAGTTTCTTGACGGCGTGAAGATCGACTATCTTTATTTTCCGGAAGAAGGATTCGTCATTACGAATCCAAGCAAGGGGAACCATGGAGACCATTGATCGCGAACGCGTCGCCTCCCGGAACGATATCCGGATCTGCGACAAATGCAAGCATATCCGGGTCAAATCGATGCTGCCCAAGCTGCAGAAGATAGCCCCTGGAACCGAGATCAAGGTGGCGTGCAAGTCTTATTGCGGCCCATGCGCCCGGAAAGCTTTTGTCTTCATCAACGGACGATACGTAACGGCTCCTACGGAGGACGAAGCGATCGAAATAGCGAGCAAGTATGTAAAAAGCTAATATCCGCAGTCGAAGAAGCCGAAAATGGCGGTGCAGGGAAATGTCCCTGCACCGCCATTGCCTGTTCATGAACGTTTACGGCTGACCGTCTTCCTCGCGGAGCAGCGAAATCAAATCGTTCTCGACCATCATGTCCGATACGTTCAAATCCCGTTTCGCCGCTTCGGCGCCTTCGGCGCAGGCGGCGACGCCGGTTTCGGCCGCTTCCTCGCCTTCCAGGGAGTAGCATTTGCCGTTCTCGATCAGACCGTCGGCGTTCGGCACGAAGTAGACGCGTCCGTCGGTAAAGCCTCCGTTGCGGAACACGACCGATTTGCGCGCTTCGGAGAGCATACTGACTCCCATCATGTAGCGGCCCTCCGCCGGAACGCCGAGCAAGTGCATGAGGGTAGGCGCCGTATCGATCTGTCCGACGGCTTTCTCAATGACGCCCGCGTGCTCGTCGCCCGGAAGATGGACCAGGAACGGCACTTGCCGGACGATCCGGTCTTTGTCCAGCTCGGAGACCGGCTTGCCGAGAAACTTCTCGTACAGGCTCCAGTCGTATACGGAGTTGTCGTGATCCCCGTAGAACATCAGAACGGTGTTGTCCCACAAGCCTTCGTCCTGCAAGTCCCGAATGAGCTTGCCTACTGCGGCGTCCACGTAGTGGGCGGCCTGGATGTAGTCTCCCATGATCGTTCCGTCGAGCTCGCCCACGTTCAGCTCCTGATTAACGGAAGGCAGCTTGAACGGATGGTGGCTGGATAAGGTAATGGTCATGGCGTAAAAAGGAGATCGGTTGCGTTCCTTCAATTGCTCGATCGTCTGGCGGAAGAAAGATTCGTCTCCAAGAGACCATCCGATCGGCTCGTCGATCCGATAATCCTTAATAGTGTAAAACTGATCGTAGTCCATGTTGTGGTACATGTTGTTGCGGTTCCAGAAGCTTCCGTCGTAGGCGTGATGAACCGTCGTGTCGTAACCCCGGCTATTCAGTATGCCGGGGGCGCAGTCGAATTCGTTGCCCGCGAACCGGATAAATACGGATCCGGTCGGCAACGGGTGCATCGAGCAGCTGGTCAGGAAGTCGGCGTCGGAAGTTCGGCCCTGCGCCGTCTGATGGTAGAAGTTCGGAAAGTAAACGCTCTGCCCGATCAGCCGGTTCAGATTAGGCGTAATTTCTTCGCCGCCGATCGATTGACCGATGACGAACGTTTGGAAAGCTTCCGCCTGAACGATCAGCACGTTCTTGCCCGCATACTGGCCGAACAGAGGCTCGGATTCCGCCTGTCTCTGCAGCTGCCGTCTTTCCTCGAACCAGGATTTTGCTTCGAGGATTTGCTCCTCGGACAGCTTCTCGCCGAGCCAATGCTCCTTGGCGTAACGATAGGCGTCATAGCCGTGAAACCCGAGCAGTCCCGTCACGTTGTAGATCGGCACGTTCCACCAGTTGCCGACGAATAAGCCGCGCGCCCAGCCGTTTTTCGGGTTTGTCTGCTCTTCTACCGGATAGTAGACGAGAGACCAGCCGATCGCGAATACGAGCGCTGCAGGGAGCAGCTTGCGCCAGAGGAAGCTTATTCCGGACCTGGAGGCTCGCGGACTTCGCTGTCCGTCAAGTCTTCGCTTGGCGGAATGCTTCCATAACGTCCGCCCGGCCAGCGCGAAGGCGATCGGAAGATCCGCGAAGTAGATCCAGTCTCCCGGCCGCATCAGGCTCCAGATGCTTTCCTGCAGTTCTCCGACTTGGCCGGCCTGAAGCAGGACGGGGACGGAGATAAAGTCTTTGAAAAAACGGAAATAAATCAGGTCCGCGAAGATCAGGGCGGACAGCGCCAGATCCAGAGCGGCCAAGGAAACCGCTCTTGCCCGCACTCCGAGGAAGAGCGTCCAGAAGGAAGCGAGCAGCACCGCTCCGAGGTTGACTGCCCATTTCCAATGATTCATCCCGCCGACGTTGAATTGGTGGTCCAATTCGTTTAATTTATATAGCATCGACGCGACGAGCAGCGCGATCCCCCAGACCGGCCACGACCCCAGCGCGTTCCGGCCCCGGCGCAGCCCTGCTCCGGCGGCGGATCGCATCTTTGACAGCATAGTATGACTTCCTTTCCTGCAAGCGGCGAACGTTAACGTCGCCATTCCATAATATTGAATTTCACGATAAGCGTAAGCAAAAAATAGTATAGCTCTCTGGAAAGGGATTTACAAACTTTGTGATAAAATGTTCATTAAAAAAGCTCCCGCCGGCCGACAAGCGGCCGCGGATTCACTTGGAGGAGATTTAACGATGGAAAGGACGCCTGAAGCTTATTTCGACGGTCTATACGAGAGCGACGCCGATCTCGATCGGGTTGCCGACCGCTTGCGCGAGGCGGGGATGCGGGATATTTCCGTGGCGGCGGGTTACGGGAGGCTGCTTACGTTTCTGGTGGCGGCGACCGGCGCGACCAGGGCGCTCGAAATCGGAGCGCTGGGCGGATACAGCGGGATATGTCTTGCCCGGGGGCTGCCGGCGAACGGCCGGCTCGTCTCGCTCGAACTGAACAGCGAGTTCGCCGAGATGGCCCTGGCCAATCTGACGGCGGCGGGGCTGGGGGACAAGGCGGAATACCTCGTCGGAGAAGCTTCGGCGAATCTCGTGAAGCTCAAGGAGCGAGGAGATACGTTCGATTTCTTCTTCATCGACGCGGATAAGGAAAACTATCCTTATTATTTGGAAGCGTGTCTGGAGCTGGCGAATCCGGGGGCAATCATCGCGGCCGACAATACGCTGCTGAGAGGGAAGACGATCGACGAAAAGAAGCAAGGACCTTCGGTTCGCGCGCTTCGACAATTTAACTTGACGATTGCCCGAGATAATCGTTTTCAAGGCGTTCATCTGCCCGCATACGACGGTTTGGCGCTTGTTCGCGTTAAAGCTTAGCCGCTAAAACGGCATAAAATTTCGAGCCCTTTTTCTCCATGAAAGGGCTCTTTTTTACAGATGTATAATCCTTTTTTAATCCATTCGAATAATTTAATTAGGATTTTACTAAAAACATCGCCATTTAGAATACAAAAATTCAATAAATTTCTATTTTAATGAACATTTTTTCATGATTAGCAGATCTTAATTTACATTAATATCAATATCGATGAATGTTTATACGAACCAATAAATGTTTAATCATAAAAGTAAGCGGTTTCTGTCATTAATATGTAAGATAATGTGACATTGAGAGTTCTTTTTGCTAACCATTCCATAAACTCTCATTGCAGAACACGAACAATCATAGTAAGATGACTTTTGTTCCAGAACAACTGACGGTAAATGAAACGAAATTTCATTTGCGGGAGAGTGGACTGGGGAGTGTACTCTGCGGATTTTGTCGAAATTCGCGGAGGAAACGGAGCGTATAGAAACGATGCGCTTCAGGGAAGATACTCAATAAATGGGGAGGCAAAATCATGAAGTACAAGAAGGTATTATCGACTGCGATGGCAGTCACGCTTGCCGGCTCTCTGCTAGCGGCTTGCAGCAACGACAAGAAAAATAACACGGACACGGCTTCACCGTCCGCCAGCGCGACCAACTCGCCTGCGGAGAGTCAAGCATCCCAGGAGAACAAAACTCCGCAAGAATTCCGCTTTACCCTTGCCAGCGAGCCGCCTAGCTTGGACCCTGCATTGATGACGGACGCGCAGTCCTCGATCGTTGCATCCGGTCTGTACGACGGCCTTACCCGCCTCAGTCCGGACGGCGTTCCGGAGCCAGCCATCGCCAAAGAGTGGACGATGTCCGATGATGGCAAAACTTACACGTTCAAACTTCGCGACGACGCGAAGTGGAGCAACGGGGATCCAGTAACGGCCCATGATTTCGAATACTCCTGGAAGCGCGCGCTGAATCCGGAAACGGCTTCCGAATATGCATACATGCTTTTCTACATCGAGAACGGCGAGAAATATAACGATGGCAAAGCTACGGTCGACGAAGTCGGCGTGAAGGCTCTGGACGATACGACGCTGGAAGTGAAGCTCGCATCCGCTACGCCATACTTCAATAGCTTGATCGCGCATTACACGTTCTGGCCGGTACACCCTGCTTCCGTGGACGGCAAGCCGGAGTGGGCTGCTGACGCCAAGACGATGGTCACCAACGGACCTTTCCTGCTGAAGGAATGGGCTCACGGCGACAAGCTCGTCTTGACGAAAAACCCGGACTACTACAACGCGGCCAAGGTCAGCTTTGATACGGTCACGATTTCTCTCGTGGAGGACGACTCTACCGTATATAACCTATATGAGACCGGCAAAATCGACTGGATCGGAGCACAAGCGGGCTCCGTGCCGAGCGACCGCGTTCCGCAGCTCGTTGCGGACGGCAAGGCCGAAATCAAAGAGATTGCCTCCACGTATTACTATCTGTTCAATAACACGCAAAAGCCGTTCGACAACGTCAAAGTGCGCAAAGCGTTCTCGATGGCGATCGATCGTCAAGCGATCATCGACAACGTCACGAAAGCGAACCAAACTCCGGCCTACGCTTTGATTCCGCCTAGCATCGGCGGTCTGGACGGCAAAAACTTCCGCGAAATGTATCCGGACAACAGCTACATCTCCGAGAACGTAGACGAGGCGAAGAAACTGCTCGCCGAAGGTCTTGCGGAAAGCGGTCTCGACAAGTTCCCGGAAACGACGCTGCTGTATAACACGAACGAAGGTCACAAAGCGATTGCGGAAGCGGTCGTCGACATGTGGCGTAAAAATCTCGGCGTCGAAGTGAAGCTGTCCAACCAGGAGTGGGGCACGTTCCTCGAATCGAGAAAAGCCCAACAGTTCAATGTCGCTCGCTCCGGATGGGGCGCGGACTTCAACCATGCGATCAACTTCTCGTATGACTTGATTCATCCGAAATCCGGCAACAACGACGGTAAGTACAACAACCCGGCTGTCGGCAAGGCGCTGGACGACGCGATTGCGGCATCCGATGAGAAAACTCGTCTCGACCTGATTGCGCAAGCTGAAAAAACCGCGGTCGCCGAAGATATGGGCGTTATGCCGATCTACTACTACACGACGGTTACGATGAAGAAAGACGGCTTCGAAGACGTCGTCTCCGATTATGCAGGTCACCTGGATTGGGCATTCGGCAAGAAGAACTAAAGCATCATTGACGTAACGCTACAAATCCACGACGCGAAAGGGTATATATAGCATCCCTATATATACCCTTTCGGTTGCATGAATAAGGAGAACGGGCGGGTGAAAAAAGCTTGATTCGTTATATTTCGAAAAAATTCGCGTTTATGCTGGTGTCTTTGTTTTGCCTGGTTACGGCGACGTTCGTTCTGATGAACGCCGTGCCGGGCAGTCCGCTGCAATCCGAAAAAGCGACAAGCGCAACGATCCAGAAAAACCTGGAAGCGTATTACGGCTTGGATAAGCCGTTGATCGTACAGTACGGCGTTTATTTGAAAAACCTCGTTCAGGGCGACCTGGGCATCTCCATGAAAAAGAAGTTTCAAGCGGTAGACAAAATCATTTCCAATTCTTTTAAGTATTCTCTAAGGCTCGGCTTGGTTTCCGTCGTCACCTCCGTGGTGGCGGGCTGCGTGCTGGGCATTCTCGCGGCTATGTATCACCGTAAATTTCTCGATAATTTCGCGATGGTGATTGCCGTCATCGGCTTATCCGTTCCGAGCCTGGTGCTGGCGCCGCTCTTGCAATACGTCTTAGCTGTGAAAATTCCGGCTTTCGAGGTGGCGGGACTGAACGGGCCGCTGGATTACGTGCTGCCGACGATCGCTCTTTCTTCCACTTCGATCGCTTTTATCGCCAGGTTGATCCGTTCAACCATGATAGAAGTATTAAACGCCGACTTTATCAAGACGGCGAAGGCCAAAGGGTTGGCCGGCCATTTGATCGTGTGGCGCCACGCGCTTCGCAACTCGATGCTGCCGGTCGTGACGTTCCTCGGTTTCTTGATGGCAAATGTTATTACGGGGTCCGTCGTTATCGAGAAAATATTCGCGATTCCCGGACTCGGCAAGTTCTTCGTGCAGAGCGTCTCCGACCGGGACTACCCGCTTATTATGGGAATTACGATTTTTTATGCCGTTATTCTAATGGTCAGCCGTTTGCTGGCGGATATCGCCTACGTATTGGTTGATCCGCGCATTAGAATGTCGGGTGGAAAGGTGGCGAAATAAGCCTTGCTGCAGAAAGATTCCAAGACGGGGGCGATTCGCCCCGAGATGTTCCAGCCGCTTAGTCGCGACTCCGGCGAAGCCGAGAGAATCGAGCGCAAGCGGTTGACCGCCTGGCAGGATATTCGCATGCGGCTGTACAGCAATAAGCTGGCTATGACCGGCTTCTGGATCATGGTCGTCGTCGTGCTGTTCGCGATATTCGGCCCGCTTATTTATCCGCACGACCACTATACGAACTATTTGGACAAAACAAACCTGCCGCCAAGCGCCGAGCATTGGTTCGGCACCGACGATCTGGGACGGGATATGTTCGCAAGAACGTGGAAAGGCGCGCAAGTGTCTCTGTTCGTCGGATTTGCGGCCGCTCTGATCGATTTGGTTATCGGCATCATCTACGGCGGCATTATGGGCTACTACGGCGGCAAAGTGGACGAAATCATGAACCGGTTCGCCGAAATTCTGTACGCGATCCCGTATCTGCTCGTCGTTATCCTGCTTCTTGTCGTCATGGAGCCAAGTCTCACGACGATCATCGTCGCGATGTCGATCACCGGATGGATCAATATGGCGTGGATCGTGCGCGGTCAGATGATGCAGTTGAAAAATCAAGAATACGCGCTCGCCTCCAAAGCGCTCGGTGCTGGCGCGATGCGCATCATTTTCCGTCATTTGATTCCCAATGCGATGGGACCGATTCTCGTCACGATGACGCTTACCGTTCCGAGCGCGATTTTCACCGAAGCGTTCCTAAGCTTCCTCGGTCTCGGCGTTCAGTCGCCGATCGCATCCTGGGGAACGATGATAGACGACGCGGTCAAGTCGATGACGCTCTTTCCGTGGAGACTGTTCTTCCCGGCGTTTTTCCTTAGCTTGACGATTTTCGCTTTTAATATTTTTGGAGACGGAATGCGCGACGCGTTCGATCCGAAGCTGAAAAAATAGACGCAAGACGCGGAAAGGAGGTCTCGGCCTTCATGAAATCGACCTATGGCGCAAGCAAAACGCTGTTGGACGTGAAAAATCTAAGCGTATCGTTCGACGTATACGGCGGCGAGGTGCAAGCCGTCCGCGACGTCAGCTTTCAAATCAAGGAAGGGGAAGCGGTCGCCGTCGTCGGCGAATCCGGTTCCGGCAAGAGCGTAACCGCCCAGACGATCATGCGCTTGATTCAGATGCCTCCGGGAAGAATCAAGGGCGGTCAAGTGCTGCTGGGCGGACAGGATTTGCTCGCTCTTTCCGAGAAGGAAATGCAGAAAATACGGGGCAACAAGATCGGAATGATCTTCCAGGACCCGATGACCTCGCTGAATCCGACGATGACGGTCGGCAAGCAGATTATGGAAGGTCTGCTGCAGCACCAGGAGCTGAGCAGAGAAGAAGCGAAAAACCGCGTCATCGAGCTGCTGAGAATGGTCGGTATCCCGAACCCGGAAACTCGGCTGAAGCAGTACCCCCACCAATTTTCCGGGGGCATGCGCCAGCGGGTCGTCATTGCAATCGCACTCGCATGCAATCCTTCCCTGCTGATCGCGGACGAGCCGACGACCGCCCTCGACGTGACGATCCAGGCGCAAATCCTGAGCCTCATGAAAGATCTGCAACAGAAAATGAAAACCTCGATCATTCTGATCACGCACGACTTGGGCATCGTTGCGGACATCTGCGACCGCGTGATCGTCATGTATGCGGGTCAGATCGTGGAGACGGGGACGAAAAGGGAAATATTCAACAATCCGCAGCATCCCTATACGAAAGGGCTGCTGAGATCATTGCCTCGACTGGATCAGGCGAAGGACGAGCCGCTTATTCCGATCTTCGGAACTCCGCCGGATCTGATCAAGCCTCCTCAAGGCTGCGGCTTCTGCAGCCGCTGCGACGAGGCGATGCGCATCTGCGAAACCGAGGTTCCGGACTATACGGAAATCAGCGGTACGCAGGCAGTTCGCTGCTGGCTGCAGCATCCTTATGCGAAGCAAGCAGGTTCGGCCGGCAGCAAGGAGGCTAGCGTATGAGCAAGGCATTCATCGAGATCGAAGGCTTGCGCAAGCATTTCGACCTGGGCAATCATCGTATCTTAAAGGCAGTCAATGACGTCAGCTTCTCGATCCAAAAGGGAGAGACGCTCGGGCTGGTCGGAGAGTCCGGCTGCGGCAAGTCGACGGCGGGGCGTACGATCATTCGCTTGTACGAGCCGACGGCTGGCAGCATTTCCGTCGACGGAACGGATATTACGAAACTGTCCAAATCCAAATTAAAAGCGTATCGCAGCAAAATGCAGATGGTGTTCCAGGATCCTTACGCTTCTCTGAATCCGAGAATGACCATTCTGGACATTATCGGCGAAGCGCTCGACATTCACGGATTGGCGGGTAGCAGAGCCGAGAGGAAACGCAAGGTTGAGGAGCTGCTCGAGATGGTCGGCCTGAACGCCGAGCACGCTTCGCGTTATCCGCACGAATTTTCCGGCGGTCAGCGGCAGCGGATCGGCATTACCCGCGCGCTTGCGGTGAATCCGCAGTTCATGATCTGCGACGAGCCGATCTCCGCGCTCGACGTCTCGATCCAGGCGCAGATCATCAATCTGTTGATCGAGCTGCAGAAGAAGATGGGGCTTACCTATCTGTTCATCGCGCACGACTTGTCGATGGTCAAGTATATGAGCGACCGCGTTGCCGTCATGTATTTGGGCAAAATCGTCGAGATGGCGCGCAGCGAGGATCTGTATTCCAACCCGCAGCATCCTTATACAAGGGCGCTCTTGTCGGCGATTCCCGTGCCGGACCCGGATGTGGAAGAGAACAAGGAGCGCATCGTCCTTAAGGGCGACCTGCCAAGCCCGGTCAGCCCGCCGAGCGGTTGTCCGTTCCGCACCCGCTGCCCTCTGGCGACGGAGAAATGCGCGGCCGAAGTTCCGGCTTTCCGCGAGACTCGTCCGAATCATTATGCGGCTTGTCACTACGCGTAAACAAACGAGCATCCCCAAAGCCGGTATTCCGGCCTCGGGGATGCTTGACAAAGGTTCGACGTTATTATAAAGTGGTGCAAACAAAGCAATAAGAGAAAGCGATGAAGGGAATTAGTAGCGTTCGAATGGCGCGTTCCAGAAAGCCGGCGGTCGATGCAAGCCGGCACGCGCGCGAATGGCGAATTACGTCCCGGAGCTTCTTGATCCGAAACCGTGCCGGCGCGGAAGGACAAGACGGCTGCCAGCCGTTATCGGGCTTGAGCGGAGGATGCGCGTAATCGCGCATGCTCAACTAGGGTGGTACCGCGATGACTCGTCCCTGTCTATACGACAGGACGGGTCTTTTTTGATTTCGGCCGCAGCGCCGCCCCTCGAACACATTCCGAAGGAGAGACACCGCTATGACAAATCTGGATCAAAGCTTGTTGGACAATCTTGAATACAGAGGGCTGATCTACCAGTCGACGAACCGCGACGGTTTGCAGGAGAAATTGAACAAGGAGCCGATCGTGCTCTACTGCGGTTTCGACCCGACGGCGGACAGCCTGCACATCGGCCACCTGCTGCCGATTTTGATTTTGCGTCATTTCCAGAAGGCCGGCCATAGACCGATCGCGCTTGTCGGCGGCGGAACGGGCATGATCGGCGATCCGAGCGGACGTTCGACCGAGCGTTCCCTGAATACGGCCGACACGGTAGCGCTCTGGACGGAGCGGCTGAAGGCCCAGCTGTCCCGCTTTCTCGACTTCGAGGGCGACAATCCGGCCAAGCTCGTCAGCAACTACGATTGGCTTGGTTCCCTGGATCTGATCACGTTCCTGCGGGACATCGGCAAAAACTTCACCGTCAACTACATGCTGGCGAAGGACTCCGTAGACTCCCGATTGGCTAACGGCATTTCCTTCACCGAATTCAGCTACATGATCCTTCAGTCGTACGATTTCTACAAGCTGCTGACCGACCACGGCTGCTCGCTGCAAGTCGGAGGAAGCGACCAGTGGGGCAACATTACGGCTGGCCTCGATCTGATCGGCAAAATGGGCGGGGGAGAGGCGTACGGCATGACGCTGCCGCTCGTGACGAAGAGCGACGGCAAGAAGTTCGGCAAATCCGAATCCGGAGCGGTCTGGCTCGACCGGAGCAAAACGTCGGTGTACGCGTTCTACCAGTTCTGGATCAACACGGACGACAACGACGTCATCAAGTTCCTGAAATACTTCACGTTCCTGGAACGCGAACGGATCGCCGAGCTCGAACGGGAGCTGGCCGAGCGTCCGGAGCAGCGCGCCGCGCAGCGCGAGCTCGCCCGCGAGGTGACGCGGCTGGTGCACGGCGACGATGCGGTCGTCAGCGCGGAGAAGATTACGCAGGCGCTGTTCTCGGGGGACGTAACCCAGCTCAGCGAAGCGGAGCTCGTCGAAGCGCTGCAGGATATGCCGACGACGGTCGTCGGCGGCCAAGAGGAGACGCCGCTGCTCGAGCTTCTGATCGAGACGAAGGCCGCGCCTTCGAAGCGCCAGGCGCGCGAGGACATCGAGAAAGGCGCCGTTTACTTGAACGGGCAGCGCGAGCAAGCGCTCGACTTCGTCGTTACGCGGGAACATCGCCTGCACGGCAAATACGCGGTTATCCGCAGAGGCAAGAAAAACTACTTTCTCGTCAAGTTTGAATAGCTTGTATTAACGATAGCGGGGGCTGCCCCATAAGTAACTTACTTATGAGGCGGCTCCTTTTCGTCCGCGATTCTGCGTCTAGAGGACGAAGAGGGCGTTGCTGTGTTGAAAGTCGGAGTCTCCCGCAAATTATTTTAAATATTCCTTTACAGGAATATTCCTTGTGTGGTATATTTAATTCACAAGGAAACCGACAACGGTGATGAAGGGGTTGGGGAGCCACCGGAGATCTGATGTTAACGAGGTGAACGACATGTCAGGAAACGATCCGGACATGGACATGGACATGACAATGCTGAACGCATTGGCCGAGCCGAATCGCAAGAGGATCGTCGAGCTGCTGAGAGAAGGCCCTCTGACCGTAGGGGAGATTGCCGATCAATTGGGGATCCGCCAACCTCAAGCTTCGAAGCATCTGAAGGTCCTTAGCGAGAGCGGAATCGTGGACGTGCAGGCGGAGGCCAATCGCAGAATTTACCAATTGCGGCCCGATCCCTTCCGGGCGCTGGATTCATGGATACAATCGTTCCGGCGCATTATGGAAGAGAGGTTCGACAAGCTGGACGACTATTTGCGCGAATTGCAAAATAAAGAGAAAAACTAAATCAATCAGGTTCACGAGGAGGAATTGCAATGTCCGGCAACGCTATGGTTTCGAGAGTGGAGAACGAAAAGGTGCTCGTATTGGAACGCGTATTCGACGCGCCGCGCGAACTCGTATTCGCGATGTTCAAGGAAGCCGACCATCTCAAGCACTGGTGGGGACCGAAAGGCTGGGAGCTGCCCGTATGCAGCATTGATTTTCGTCCGGGCGGCGTATGGCATTACTGCATGAAGTGCGCGGATGAGAGCCAAGGAGATTTTTACGGAATGGAGTCGTGGGGCAAAGGCGTCTATAAGGAAATTATAGAGCCGGAGAAAATCGTCTACACCGATTACTTCTCGGATGCGGAAGGCAACGAGAATCCCGAGATGCCGGCAACCGAAGTCACGATGGAGTTTATCGATCTGGACGGCAAGACGAAGCTGGTCAGCTACAGCGAATACGTGTCGGCCGAATCGCTCAAGACCGTCATGGATATGGGCATGTTGCAAGGCATCACGGAAACTTGGGATCGCTTGGAAGCTCGTCTCAACGAAGTCAAGTAAACGCCAAAACGCCTTCGGCATCCTAAGGACGCCGAAGGCGTTTTGGCTTGAGTGACGAGTGACTTCTCTTCGCGCCCTTTTTTCGATAGATTAGGCATACGCGGCGGAGCGGCGAGGTTGGGGAGTTGAAAGCGGATTGTCCGCTCTCCTCGTAGGGCGGTAATTCCGCGCTAATTTTGTCGAATGGGTCAGATAAGCAGATTTAGAGCGGAAAGCCTGCTTTTATTTATTCAAAATGGGAGAATCGGGGAAATAGAGCGGAAAGCCCGCTTTAATTTATTCAAAATGGGAGAATCGGGGAAATAGAGCGGGAAATCCGCTTTAAATCGCTCGAAAAGTTGCGGCAGCGAATTTTAAAGCGGAATTTTCGCTTAAAATCAGCGCGCCTTCCTCCATCTCCCTCGACTACGACGCCTAGGCGTGTACGATTACCCGAGCGGATCGAGCTGGTGCAGCTGGTCCGTTATTTCTTGCGCGCCCGCAAGGCGCGGGTGGCCCATATGCATGTCAGGAACAGCAGCACGCCCGCGAGAATGAACAGCCCTTCGATGCCGATCCAGCCGGACAAGGCTCCGCCGACGACCGGTCCCATCATGTTGCCGAGACTGAGCGCGCTCGTGTTGAAGCCGAACGCCCGGCTTTCTTTTCCGTCCGGGGTATATTGGCGCACGAGCGCGTTGACGGTCGGAATCAGCCCGCCCATAAAGCAGCCGAGCAGGAAGCGGAAGACGAGCAGCATGCCGACGGAGTCCGCGAACGCTTGCGGGATCGTCATGACGGCGGAGCCGGCCAAGCAAATAAGCAGAATGCGCGTGGCTCCGATTCGGTCGCTTAACCGTCCCAGCACGGGAGAGCAGATCATGTTGGATATTCCGGTGACGGAGCCGACGAAGCCGGCGTAGAAGGCCAGATTTTCCGAAGTGCCGTGCAGATGCTGCACGTAGAGCGGGATGAGCGGCATCGGGCTCAGCATGGCGAACTGAATCAGGAACGTGATCGTGAGCAGCACCGGCAGCTGCCGGATGACCATGAGCTCGCGGAAGCCTTTCAAGACGCTGACCTGCTCTTTCTTGGCGGCCGCGGCCCGGTCGAACTTCTCGTGAACGAGCAGCCACGAAATGACGGAAGCAAGAAACAATAAAGTGCCGGTAATGTAAAAAATCGGCCGAAAGCCGAAATTGTCCGCCATCAATCCTCCGATAAAAGGACCTAGAATGGCCCCCGCGGTGCCTCCCGACTGGAGCGTGCCCATCGCGAAGCCCATCCGTTCCTTCGGCGTCGTCGACGACACGAGAGAGACGGCGGCCGGCATATATCCCGAGATGACGCCGTTAAGCATCCGCAGCAGAAGCAGATGCCAAGGCGCGGTCGCGAATCCCATGAGCAGCATGACGATCGACATGCCGAAGCCGGATCGCAGCAGCATCATTTTACGGCCGTATTTTTCCGCGAGCTTGCCCCACAGCGGTTGGAACAGGAAGGACGTCACGAAATTCGCGGCAAAGATGATTCCCGCCCATACTCCGATCTCGTGCTCTCCGGCCAAGCCCAGATCGTGTTGGAGGTAGAGAGACAAAAAAGGTATGATCATCGTCATGCCGGCCATGACGAGAAAGTTGCCGACCATTAAAATGTATAAATTGATTTTCCAGCGTTGCACGGTGCACACCTTCTTCGCTGCCAACGTAGGCATTGCCAGTATAACATAGTCGGACGAGCCGTTAAAAACCGCATTGTCAAACTATTGTCATACTCCGTCCGGGAGTAAAGGTTGTTCGCGCAGGGCAAAAGGGGCATAATGAAAGCAATGAAAACCAAATCGGTACATAAATGAGGCTGGAAGCTTATGTTGAAGAACGACGTGTTCTTGCGAGCGTGCAAGGGGGAGGCGGTGGAGCGCGTACCCGTATGGTATATGCGCCAGGCGGGACGCTACGATCCGGATTACCGCAAAATCAAGGAGAAGTATTCGCTTCTGGAAATTTGCCGGCAGCCCGAGCTGGCCGCCGAAGTGACGGTGATGCCGGTTCGCAAGCTGGGCGTCGATGCGGCTATTCTTTATTCGGACATCATGAATCCCGTCGCTTCGATTGGCATCGACTTCGATATCGTCAAGGATATCGGACCCGTCATTCATAACCCGGTGCGCGGCGCGGCCGACGTGGAGAAGCTGAAGCCGATCGACGTGGAGGCCGATCTGTCGCACGTCTTGGAGACGATTCGCATTTTGGACCGCGAGCTTGAAGTTCCGCTGATTACTTTCGCCGGAGCTCCTTTCACGCTGGCCAGCTATATAATAGAAGGAAGACCGACAAAATCGTATATTCGCACGAAAGCGCTGATGTATGGAGATCCGCAAACGTGGCATCTTCTCATGGGCAAGCTTGCGGACATGGCCGCGACCTATTTGCGTGCGCATATCGCGTCGGGAGCGAAGGCGGTGCAGCTGTTCGACAGCTGGGTCGGCTCTCTGGCTCCGCATGATTTCCGAGAGTACGTGCTGCCGCATATCGAAAGCATTTTCGCGTCGTTGTCGGACTTGGACGTTCCTAAGATTTACTTCCCGGGCGTCAGCTCGGGCGAGCTTCTGCCGCACTTGACCGGCTTGCAGGCTAACGTCATCGGACTCGACTGGCGGGTGCCGCTGGCGGAAGGCCGGCGCAGGCTAGGCGGCCGCTTCGCGATCCAGGGCAATCTCGATCCTTACGTGCTCACTGCGCCGTCCGAAGTCATCCATGAACATGCGCGCAGATTGCTCGACGAGGGCATGCGCGAGCCCGGCTACATTTTCAACCTGGGACACGGGCTGTTCCCGGAGGCGTCGCTCGACAAGCTGAAAGAGTTGACGGACTTTATTCATAGCTACAGCGAGCGGAAGCTGACAGAGGAGGCCAAAGTATGAGCGCGGACGAAAGAACGATCGGCGTGCTTGTCATGTCTTACGGGACGCCTGAAAGTCTGGAGGGCGTGGAAGCCTACTATACGCACATCCGCAGGGGACATCCGCCGACGGCCGAGCAGTTGGAAGATTTGACTTCCCGTTACCGGGCGATCGTCGGGGGAGTGTTCCCGCTCCGCGAAAACACGAACCGTCAGGCCGCGGCTCTGCAGAGCAAGCTGGACGAATTGGCCGGGGCGGGCGTCTACGCCTGCTATCAAGGCTTGAAGCATGCGGCTCCGTTCATCGAGGACGGCATCGCGGCGATGGCGGCGGACGGCGTTCGCGAAGCGGTCGGCATCGTTCTGACGCCGCAATATTCGTCGATGAGCGTAGGCGGCTACTTGAAGCGGGCGCGGGAGGAAGCGGAGAAGCACGGCATTCGCTTCCGCGGCGTCGAGGAGTACCACCTGCATCCCCAATTGATCGAAGCGCTGAGCGAACGCGTGAACGAAGGTCTGGAGAAGCTTGGCGATCGGGACGAAGCGCTCGTACTGTTCAGCGCCCATAGCCTTCCGGCTAAAATCTTGGAGCTGAACGACCCATACGCGGATCAACTGCTGGCGACTTCTGCCGCCGTGGCCGCGCAAGCGGGAGTGGACAAATGGCAGTTCACCTGGCAGAGCGCCGGTCAGACCGGCCAGCCTTGGCTCGGGCCGGACATTCTCGAGACGCTCGAGAAGCTGGCGGAGGAAGGCGTCCGTTCCGTGCTCGTGACTCCGGTCGGCTTCGTGTCGGACCACCTGGAAGTGCTGTACGATATCGATATCGAAGCGAAGAAGTTCGCGGACGAGAAGGGGATTCGTTTGGAGCGGATCCGCATGCTGAACGACGATCCGCAATATATGGCTGCGCTTGCCGATTCGGTTATCGGCGCGGCGAACGGGGGAAACGGCCATGACGAATAGAAGTCGCCGGGTGGCGGTGCTGGGCGGCGGGATTACCGGCCTCAGCGCCGCCTTTTATTTGCTTAAGCTGGCCGAGGAGGGCGGAGAGGCGGTCGAGGTAACGGTGCTGGAAGGCTCCGACCGTCTCGGCGGCCGGGTCAACACGCTGCGCAGAGACGGATTCGTCATCGAACGGGGGCCCGACTCCTTCCTCGCGCGCAAGCTGCCGATGATCCGGCTGGCCGAGGAGCTCGGGCTTGTCGGGGAATTGACGGGCACGAACCCGCAGGCGATGATGACGTATATTTCCCGGGACGGCAAGCTCGTTCCGATGCCGCAAGGGCTGGTGATGGGCGTTCCGTCGGATCGCGAGAAATTTATGCAGACGGAGCTCGTCTCCGAGCAGGGCAAGCTGAGGGCGCTCCAGGAAGCGGACCTGCCCGAGGACGCGAAACCGGGAGACGAGCCTGTCGGGACGTTCCTGGAAAGGCGGATGGGCAAGGAAATGGTGGAGCGCGTTTTCGAGCCGTTGCTGGCGGGCATTCACGCGGGCGACTTGTACAAGCTGGGGCTGGAGGCGACGTTCCCGCAGTTCAAACGGATGGTCGAGGAGCACGGAAGCTTGAACGCCGGAACGCAAGCGGCTCAGGCGGCTGCTGCCGCCGCCTCGAAGGCGAGGGCGTCGGCAGGCTCCGCGGGTTCGCCGGCGCTGCCGGCCAGCGTCTTCCTGACGTTCAAGAACGGGCTGTCGACGGTGATCGAAGCGTTGGAACAGCGAATCCGTGCGGCGGGCGGTCATATCCGGTTGGGAGCGATGGTTCGGGAGATAGCGTCGGCGGGTTCGGCGGAGAAACCGTCATACCGGCTGAGCTTGTCCGACGGAACGTCTTGCCAGGCCGATCAGGTCATCGTGACGCTGCCTGCCTATGCGGCGGCGGAATTGCTTGAGCCGCATACGGACGTCTCCGCGCTATTGGCGATCCGCTACGTCTCCGTGGCCAACGTCGTGTTCGGCTACGACGCGGCGGAAGGGTTCGATCACGACCTGGACGGCTCCGGCTTCCTCGTCCCGCGCGGGGAGAAACGCCTCATCACGGCGAGTACGTGGACCTCGTCGAAATGGCAACATACCGCGCCCGAAGGCAAGCGGTTGATCCGCTGCTACGTCGGGCGCGCGAACGACGAGCAGGGCGTGGAACTGGACGACGAAGCGATGATCGCCGCGGTGCGCGGAGATTTGCGCGACTTGATGGGGCTGGAGGCGGCGCCGGAATTCGCCGAGATTACGCGGCTGCGCCGTTCGATGCCGCAATATCCGGTCGGGCATGTCGAAGCGATCGCCGATTTCCGCGCGAAGCTCGCGCAGCGGCTGCCGGGCGTCAACGCCACTGGCGCGGCGTTCGAAGCCGTGGGCTTGCCGGACTGCATCGCGCAAGGGAAGCAGGCTGCCGAAGCTTTGCTGGCCGACTTGCAGGTCGTCGTTGGGAGTGACTCTTAAGCGAATAAGAACAGGGGATATCCCTAGTCATCTTTTGTGACTTTGGGGAATCCCCTTTTGCTTGTTTACGGACGAAGTTGCGGGCATCTGTGCTAGAATGGTGGGAAAGCGCATACAAGAGGGGGAGACGGATGAGGATAGGCCGCTTCAAACTTCCGACGCGTTGGCGCAGTATCCGCCTGCCTTACAAGCTGGTGCTCGTCTACACGCCGCTTATACTGCTTCCCGCGCTCGCGGGCATTTACTACTTGACGGAAAACTATACGTCCTCCTCCAAGGCGACAGCCGCCGAGTACGCGACCGACCTGCTCGGCTTGATGGGGCAGAAGGTCGACGACCGGATGAGAAGCTACGAGCAGCTCAGCAAGCAGATCATGACGGACGGCGAACTGCTGAGGCTGGCGAAGACGGAGCCGGAGTCTGCCTATGACCGGTTTAAGGTGGAGAGCGCGATTAACGAGAAGCTGAACGTGCTTTGGCTGGGGGCGGACCAGAACAGCTATATCCGCTCGATCAAGATCGAGACGCTGGGCGCCATCTATACGTACGGCAAAAACGCCATAGACGAGTACAACGTGCGCGATCCGGCCTACCGGGCGGCGGTGGGGGAGATGAAAGGCGGAGCCAGATGGTTCGCCCCGATAACGTTCGACGACGGCTACACGAAGTTCCGGGCCTTCAGGCTCGGACGGACGATCCGCGACGAGAAACTGAACGAGCTGGGCACGTTGACGCTCGTCATTCGCGTCGAAGCGATCGGCGATATTTTTCGGCAGACGAAGTTTCAGGAGGATACGGCGCTTAAGCTGCTGGACGAACGCGGAGAAGCGCTCGTCGACAACGAGGTGTCGATCGACGAGGCCAGAAGCGACCGGCTGCTGTCATTCACGGACGGCCAGTTGGGCAACGGCTGGACACTGGCGGTGCAGATGCAGCTCGACCGGCTGTACGAGCCGATCTATCGTACGGTCAGACAGGCGCTGTTCATTTTGTTCGGATGTATTCTGCTCGGTCTCGTCGTCACACATCTGCTGGCGCTCGATCTCGTCATCCCGATTCGTCGGCTGACGTTGAACATGAAGATGGGTATCAAGGGCGTCCGCCCGGGCAAGCTGAAGCGGTTCGGCGGAGCGGTGGAAATCGTGGAGATGAACGATACGTTCATCTCCATTATGTACGAGATCGAACAGTTGATCGACGAGGTCGCCAAGCAGGAGAAGAAAAAGAAGGACGCCGAAATTCGGGTGCTGCAGAATCAACTGTCCCCGCATTTTCTGTACAACACGCTCAATTCGATCCGGTGGATGGCGATGATTCAGAAGCAGGACAACATCAAAGAGATGGTCGATTCGCTGAACGCCTTGCTTACCTATGCGCTTCGCGGGTCGGGCGATCCCGTGTCTCTGGCGGACGAGATCGCGATTCTGCGCAATTACGTCGCGATTCAGAAGGTGCGCTACCAGCACTTCGAGTTCTCGACGAACGTTCCGCATGGGCTGGATCGGGTGGAGGTGCTCAAGTTTCTGCTGCAGCCACTGATCGAGAACGCGCTTATTCACGGCTTGGCGCCGTCGGAGCGTCCCGGGGAACTTACAGTGTCCGCCGCGTCGGAAGGAGACCAACTGTTCGTGACGGTCGAGGACAATGGAGTCGGAATGCAGCCGGAGAAGGTAAAGGCGCTCGTAAGCGGGTTGTCCGCTCCTCCGACCGATCGGCTGGGCGTGCGCAGCGTTCATGAGAGAATCCAGCTTCATTACGGAGTAAGTTACGGCTTGACGATACGGAGCGAACCGGGGGCAGGCACGTCCGTTACGGTAAAGGTGCCTTTAAGAATAGGGGAAACGACGGTGGAAAAGGGGGAGCCCTCGCATGCGTAAAGTGATGATCGTCGACGACGAGGCGCTCGTGCGGATCGGGCTGCAATCAATCATCGAATGGGAAAGCCGCGGTTATCGGATCGCCGGCGTATTCAAGAGCGGGGAGGAAGCTCTGCGCGCGGCGGAAGAAGAAGCGTTCGACATCGTGCTGACCGACATCCGCATGCCGGGAATGGACGGGTTCGCGCTGATCCGCGAGCTGAAGCGGCTCGATCCGGGGCTTCGTTTTATTATTTTGAGCAGCTACAGCGACTTCGAATATACCCGCCAGGCGATTCAGGCCGGCGTGAACGACTATATTTCCAAATACGAGATGGAACCCGAGGAGCTGCTGCGCGTTCTGGACGCTCTGACGGTTGGAGAGGAAGGGAGCTCGGGAGGAGAGCGCGTTCTAGACAGGGGCGCGGAAGCGAACTCGTTGACCGACGAGAAGACCGGACTGCTTTCAAGGACGAAGGAGCAGCCGGACGGCCTCCTGTCCGGGCATTGCCCGTCGCTGCTGAAGCGGCTGGAAGCGCTGGGCAGGTCGGCGCGCTGGCTTGTTCTGATGCCGCTGCCAAGAGAGTCGGACTACTCGCAGACGGAACGCAAAGCGATGGCGCTGCAGACGGAGGAGATCTTCTCCCGGCTGGACGGCCTGGAATACTTCGGAGAGCAGGACGGCATGCTGCATGGCGCCTGCGCGCTGGATGCAAGCGATCCCGACGGGGAAGTTCGGCTGCGGCAGATCGCCGAGGAGCTGACCGCGGCATGGGCGAAAAACCTAAACGTCGCGCTCGTCGCTGGAGCGGGAGCCTCCCTGCCGTTCGAGCGGCTCGGGCAGTCGAGAACGGATGCGGAGCGTGCCGTTCGGATGTGCTTCTACGAGGGGGCGGGCATCTACTTCGGCGAAAGCGCCGTATTGCGGGAAATGGGCGAGCAGGAATGGCTTGATCTGTACAGGCAGACGAAAAATAAAATCGAGTTTCTCCACTTCGAGGAGCTGGGGGACGAGATTCGCCGCCGCATGGCCGACTCGGCGGAGCGGCTGCTTCCGTCCGAATGGGGAAGGATCGGCGAGATGATCGCGACCCATCTGATGAATCTGATGATCGAGCGCTACGAATTGGACCCGGAGAGCCTCCGCGGCCGGTTCGGGACGAATGAAGCGTTCCGCAAGGCCGGTACGAAAGCGGAGTTCGTCCGCATTCTGGAGGAGATGCTCGCGCGGGCCAAAGAGGCGGCTTCGTCGCTGCAAGCGAGCCGGGGCTGGCTGGCCAAGGCGAAGGCGTTCGTGGAGAGCCGCTACGCAGAGCCGATCCGGCTGGAGGACGCCGCCGAGCGCGTCGGCTTCAGCCCGAGCCACTTCAGCCAGCGCTTTCGCCAGGAGACGGGGGAGGCGTTCTCCGACTATTTGACGCGTATCCGCATCCGCGAGGCGATCCGCCTTTACCACGAGACGGAGCTGTCTACCGAGGAGATTGCCGCCCGGGTCGGCTACTTGAACCCGAATTATTTTATTAAAGTGTTCAAGCGCACGACCGGACAGACGGTGAAGCAGTTTAAGCAAAGAAGGTAATTCCGGATAAATGGAACCTGATTCGTAAAATATGGAACATCACCCGGGGAACGGTCGCGTTCTTCGATTGAGATGGAACGTTCTCAGGCGATTGCTGCATGGAGCGCTCAGGTGCAATCGCTTACACTGTAGGAAGATCGCGATCTTGCCTACATTCCTACGAAAATCGGAGGGGTTTCATTTGAAGGGAAAAAGACTCGTTACCGCGCTTGCGCTGTTCGCCATGACCGGCGCGGTGCTGCAAGGCTGCGGCGGCGGCAAGGACAATGGAAACGATGCGTCCAGTCCGTCGGCCAGCCCGTCGGGAAGCGCTCCCGCGGCCAGCTCGCAAGCTCCTCAAGAAGAGAGCGTCACATTAAAGGTGTGGGGAGACTTGGGCAACCAAGCCGTACTGGAAGAGCCGTTCAAGAAGATCAACGCGGCCTTCGCGGCCAAGTATCCGAACATCAAGCTGGAGTACGACTTCGCGCAAAACGACCAGAGCCTTAACGTCGCGCTGCAGGCGAACGAGCTTCCCGACCTGTTCTGGGTGCAGGGAGACAAGACGGCGAAGATGGGCGAAATGGTCAAGAACGGCTTCCTGCTGGATCTGACTCCGTACAACCTGGATCTGTCTCGTTATGCCGAATCCGAGGTAACTTACTGTACGGTGGACGGCAAAATTTATTGCTCGCTGCCGTCGTTCTTCGATACGAACGTCGTGTACTACAACAAGGACTTGTACGAGAAAAACGGCCTGCAGTCGCCGACGACGTGGGACGAATTCGTCCAGGGCCTGGAAGCGCTGAAGGCCGCCGGATTGACGCCGATCGCGCTCGCCGGCAAGAGCGAGTGGGACCGCGCCTGGCCGATCTTCGCCTTCGCTCCGGCTTTCTCCAACTCGGCGCTGAAGGCGGCCCAAGCCGGACAAGGCAAGCTGACCGATCCGGCCGTCGCCGAGACGCTGCAGGCGTTCCGGGACTTCATCGACAAAGGTTACTTCGGCAAAGACTTCCTCGCCCAAGACTACGCGGCCGCGCAATTCGCCTTCACGAACGGCAAAGCGGCGGCGATCGTCGACGGAACGTGGGCTAACGCGACGTACGTCGATTCCGGCATCAACCTGGGCCGCTTCTCGATTCCGAACAAGGAAGGCAAGAAGGTCGTGCAGTCCAGCTACAGCAACTTCATGACGTATGCGGTGTCCTCCAAGACGGCGCATCCCGATCAGGCGGTCAAATATATCGAGTTCCTGAATTCGCTCGAAGCGCAGCAAATTCTGGAAGACGCGGTAGGGCTCGTGCCGACGCTCAAGGACATTGTGGCGAAGGACGAAGGCGTCAAGGAGCTGGCGGTATTCGACGAGGCGGGCGTCAACATCTACAGCGTGCTGACCGCGCTGTCCTCGCAGGAGTCCAATGCGGCCGACGTGCTCATGAAGGACGTCATTCCGAAGCTGATGACGTCCGCGATTACCGGAGCCGAAGGTGCGGAAATTCTCGACAAGGCGGCCGCTTACCCGGCGCAGTAAACACGAAGACATCATCCGGATAAGGCCGGGCGGCGCTAATGCGGCGCCGCCCGGCCTTTGCCGCGGGCAAAGAGGGTGCTACGGTTGGCTTGGTTCAAAAAAAGGCCGTTTCTATGGTTCATATTGCCGGGGTTCGCGCTGTACAGCTTGTTTACCGTCTATCCGATCTTCTCAGCGTTCCAGATCAGCCTGAACCGATGGGACGGGATCGGGCCGAAGACGTTCGTCGGCTTCGCCAATTACGCCGAGCTGTTCGGCAACAAGGAACTGTTCGGGCAGCTGACCGGAGCGTTCCGGCACAGCGTCGTGCTGTTTCTGCTTAACACGCTCGCCGTGCTGCCGGGCCAGCTCTATATGGCCTATTTGCTGTACAGCCGAATCAAAGGACATCGCTTCTTCCAGGCGATGATTTTCTCGCCTCAATTTATCGCTACGCCTGTGATCGTGTTCATGGGCACGCTCATTTTCGACGGCAACATCGGCGTCTTTAACAAGCTGCTGGAAGCGGTCGGATTGGGCGAGTGGACGAGACCGTGGATCGGGCTGCCGGAGCTCGGCATCTATATCGTCTGGATGATGGTCGCTTGGTCGGGCATCGGCGTCGGCATGATCTTTTTCCTCGGGGCGATGAAAATGATTCCGGTTGAAATGATGGAAGCCGCACTGCTCGAAGGAGCGTCCTACTGGCGGAGATTTTTCAGCATCGTGCTGCCTCAGATCAAGACGACGGTGCTGAATATGCTCATCCTGACTTACATTTTCGCGATGACGATGTTCGACTTCAGCTTTATTCTGGGCGGCGTATCCGGCGGCATCAACCGCAGCGTGGACGTGATGGCGCTGTTCTTCTATCGGATCGCCTTCGGCGACAACAGCGCGGTCGGAGGTACGATGAACGTGAACGCCATGGGGATGGGCACGACGATCGCCTGCGTCATGTTCTCCGTTATCTTCGTCGTCGCCGTCGTTCAAGTCGTCCTTACCTATCGCCGAACGGAGGATGGAGCATGAATCTGAAAGCGCGCAGAACGTACGCCAGCTCCGCGATCCTGTGGCTGTATTCCTCTTTTACGCTGTTCGTTCTCGGCTATATGACCTACCAGGCGTTCCGGTCGAAGAAGGAGCTGCTGTCGAACACGTTCGGCTGGCCGGAAGTGTTCAACTTCGCCAACTTCGGCAAGCTGTTCGCGGAATCGGGCTTTCACCGTTACTTTTTCAATAGCGTCTTGATTCTGGCCGCCACGCTGCTGATCGTGATCGCGCTGTCGTCGATGGTCGCGTACGGGATCGGCCGGTTCCGCTTCCGTTTCAAGAACGGGCTGCTCGTTTATTTTCTGATCGGCCTGATGTTTCCGGTGCAGCTCGGTATCGTTCCGATTTTCCTGCTTATTCGCGACATGGGGCTGATGAATTCGCAATGGGGCGTCGTGATCGTGCTTGCGTCGGGGTTGTCGATGCCGGTGTTTCTGCTGACGACGTTTTTCGAGAAGCTGCCGGCAGACCTGTACGAATCGGCGAAGATCGACGGAGCCGGGGAATGGACGACGTTCGCGAAGGTCATGTTCCCGCTGGCGAGCCCGGTCGTGTTCAGCATCTGCATCATTATGTCGGTGCAAATCTGGAACCAGTTTTTCGTTCCGCTGATCATGCTGCAGAGCGAAGCGAAGAAGACGATTCCGCTCATGATCATGAAGTTCACGAACAATCTGATGTACAATATCGACCTGGCGATGGCCGGTTCGGTTATGGCGACAGTGCCCATTCTGATTCTGTTCTTCATTTTCTCCGGCAGGGTGCTGGAGGGCGTCGCTTCGGGCGGCATTAAAGGGTAGAGAGACACGGATAGCTAGGAGGCAGAGAGATGGAAACGTTGAGAGCGCAGCGGCTTCGTACGGAACATTTGGACGATCCGCTTGGGATAGACGTCGTGCGTCCCCGTCTCGGATGGATCGTCGCGTGCGGCAGAAGAGGAGCGGCGCAAAGCGCGTACCGGGTGCTGGTCGCCTCCAGCCCGGAGCTGCTGGGCGTGGACGAAGGGGATTTGTGGGACAGCGGAATCGTGGAGAGCGCGGCGACGCAGCAGGTGGAATATGAGGGAAGCGAGCTCGTCTCTGAGCAGCAGGCGTACTGGAAGGTGCGGGCTTGGGACGAGCTCGGCCGCGCAGGTCCCTGGAGCGAGACGGCCAGTTGGTCGATGGGCCTGCTGAGCCGGGACGAATGGAACGGCGTATGGATCGGGTGGAAAAAGGACGTCAAGCCGACGAAGGAAGCGCCCAAGCCGAACGTATACTTGCGCAAGGGATTTGTCGTGCGAGCGGGCGTGCGCAGGGCGACCGTATACGCAACTGCGCTCGGGCTGTACCGCCTGTGGCTGAACGGGCAGCGCGTCGGACGGGACGTCTTCTCGCCGGAATGGACCGACTATCATGTACGCGTTCAGTATCAGACGTACGACGTAACCGATTGGCTGAGGGAAGGGGACAACGCGGCAGGCGTTCTGCTGGGGCAGGGCTGGTACTCCGGCTATATCGGCATGTTCGGGTATCAGAAATACGGCATGGACCCGGCATTCCTGATGCAGCTCAATCTCGAATACGCAGACGGCTCGCGGGAAAAGGTGACGACCGACGGATCGTGGGCGGCGTCTCTCGGCCCGGTCGTCTCCTCGGATTTGCAGTTGGGAGAGACGATCGACGCGCGGCTGGAGATGCCGGGCTGGAGCGGGCCGGGCTTCGCGGATGCGGGCTGGAGTCCGGTCGATGTCATGTACGATTACCGCGGCTGGATCGTCGCGCAGATGTCGCGGCCGATCCGGGAGACGGAGGAGCGGACGCCGCACAGCTTGCGATGGACGCCGGACGGGCGCGTGTTGATCGACTTCGGACAAAATATGGCGGGGTGGATTCGCGCAAGCGTGCGGGGAGCGGAGGGGACGCGGATCACGTTCCGGTTCGGAGAGGCTCTGGACGCGAGCGGAGAATTGTATACGGACAACCTGCGCTTCGCCCGACAGACCGATGTGTACGTATGCCGAGGCGGGGACGAGGAGACGTTCGAGCCGACTTTTACGTATCACGGCTTCCGCTATGTGGAAGTAAGCGGGGGCGGACCGTTCGAGCTGAGCGATGCGGTCGGCGTCGTCGTTCACTCGGATTTGCCGGACACGGGGGAACTGGAAACTTCGCATCCTCTCGTTAATCGGCTAATCGAGAATGTGCGCTGGACGCAGCGGGCGAACTTCATGAGCGTGCCGACGGATTGTCCGCAGCGGGACGAGCGCCACGGCTGGACGGGGGACGGACAGATTTTCTCCGGCACGGCTGCTTATTATATGGATGTTTCGGCTTTCTACGCGAAGTGGCTCGTCGATCTGGTGGATGCGCAGAGGCCGACCGGGGCGTATACGGATTTCGCTCCGTTTATTTTCGGTCCGAAGACCGAGTACGACAACGATTTCACATACACGCATACGGCTTCGGCGGGGTGGGCGGACGCGCCGCTCATCGTGGCGTGGCTGCTGTACGAAACCTACGGGGACAAGCGCGCGCTTCGCAAGCATTACGACTCAATGAAGCGCTGGGTCGAATTCAATCGCGCGCAGTTCCCTGACGGCATTCGCGACGACGTGCCTCAGTACGGGGACTGGCTGTCCGTGAACGAGCGTCCGTTCGAGGAGCGAATCGCCGAATTCGGACGCCTGGTCAGTCATTACTCCACGACGCCTTACGATATTTTCTCGACTGCGTATATGGCCTACAGCGCCAAGCGGATGGCGGATATCGCCGCAGCGCTGGGCGAAGAGGAGGACTGCCGGTCTTACCGGGAGCGGTTCGAACAGATTCGCTTCGCGTTCGCCGATCGGTTTGTGGAAGAGGAAGGGCGGATTAAAGGAGATACGCAGACGGCTTATGCTTTGGCATTGGAAATGGAACTGCTGCCGGAGAGGCTGCGGGGGGCCGCGGTCGCGAGACTCGTCGGCAAAATTCGCGAGCTGGGAGACATGGCGACGACGGGCTTCCTCGGCACGAAGTTTCTGATGGATGCGCTCGTGCGGGAAGGGCATGCCGACTTGGCGTTCCGTCTGCTGCTGCGTGAGGAGTACCCGTCCTGGCTGTATTCCGTGCGACAGGGCGCTACGACGATCTGGGAACGGTGGGACGGCTGGACGGAGGAGAGAGGTTTTCAGAATCCGGGGATGAATTCGCTGTGCCATTACGCCTTCGGATCGATTGGCGAATGGCTGTTCCGTCACGTCGGCGGCATCGGGCGGGAGGGCGCCGGCTTCGGGGAGTTGCTTATTCGTCCGCGGCCGCTCGGCGGATTGACGTTCGCCCGCTGCCGCTACGACAGCGCGCATGGGCCGGTCGCGACGGAGTGGAGGGTCGTGAACGGTGAGCTGCTGCTCGTCGTGGAAGTGCCGGCCAATGCGACCGCGCTCATCTACGTGCCGTCCGTGGAAGGCACGGAAGTGCTGGAAGGGAACACGCCTGCCCGGCTGGCTGCGGGCGTCAGCGAAGTCGGCCGGAAGGACGGGTGCGCCGCGTTCCGGGTCGGCTCGGGCTGGTACAGCTTCGTGTCTCTGCTTCCGCAGACATAGTGACCAATGTGCTTGCTTCGTTAGTCGATAGAAGACTACAATGGTAGAAACAGTAACATCAATGAATCATTCTATTCGCGGGTCAGCCTGCAATAGTCATAGAAATTCGGCGAGGTGCGAAGCGGTGAAGCAGGCGGAAGTAACGACGGTTATCTTGGCCGGCGGAGAAGGCAGGAGAATGGGCGGCCGCAATAAGGCGCTGCTGACGATCGGTCGGGAGACGATTATCGAACGCCAGCTTCGCGAAGCGGCGAAGATGTCGGACGAGATCGTCGTCGTGGCCAACGATCCGGCGTTTGCCGAAAAGCTGCGGACGACGGTGCCGTCCGTTCGGACCGTGTCCGACATCTACGCGGGAGAAGGCCCGCTTGCCGGCGTGCATGCCGGGTTCCAAGCCGCCGCGTCCCCGTATATTTGGCTGCTGGGCTGCGATCAGCCGTATCCGAGCGCGGCCGCGGCCGATTACTTGCTCGGCCGGCTGACGAGCGGCCGGGATCAGGCGGCGGTTCCCGTAATCGGAGGGAATCTTCAGCCGCTTCACGGCGTCTACCGCAAGGAAACCGGTACGATCGCGGAAGAGCTGTTGCAAGCCGGAATGCGCCGATTGCGGGATTGGATGGAGCGAATGGAACGGTGCGAGATCGGAGAGGACGAACTGCAGGCCGGCGGGCATTCGCTCGCTTTGGCCGAGGATATCGATACGCCGGAACAGCTCGCCAAGGAGAACGCCCGATGGGCGGAGCATACGCAGCAAAGGAGTTAGCTTCTACTATGCAGCAGACAGACACCCCCGAACGTTTTCGTCGCAGAGCAATACAGCCGGAAGAAGCGCAGCAAGCGATACTGGATCATATTCGGGTTCTTGGCGCCGAGACCGTTTCTTTGCACGAGGCGTGGGACAGACATTTGGCGGAGGCGCTGATCGCGCCGCATCCGTTTCCGCCCTTCCGCAGATCGGGCATGGATGGCTACGCCGTACGCACGGCGGATCTGGAACATGCCCGGCCTGACGGCCAGGCGGAGCTCGCCGTGCTGGAGAATCTGCCCGGAGGCACCGAGCCGAAGCATCCGATAGGTCCCGGCCAAGCATCCCGGATCATGACCGGCGGCATGGTGCCCGAAGGGGCGGACGCCGTCGTCATGCTGGAGATGACTTCGCCCGGGGAACGGGAAGGCCGTGCATACGTGGAGATCGGCAAGTCCGTCCCGCGGGGCGCCAATATTTCCGAGATCGGCAGCGAGATTCGCGAAGGAGAGAAGCTGCTGCCCGCCGGACAGCGGATCGGGGCGGGGGAGAGCGCCGTGCTCGCTTCTTGCGGCTGTGCCCGCGTTGCCGTATCGCGTCGCCCTCTCGTGGCGATTCTGTCCACCGGAAGCGAGCTGTTGGAAGTGGACGAGCCGCTCGCGCCCGCGAAAATTCGCAACAGCAACTCGCCGATGCTGGCGGCGCTCGTACGGGAGTTCGGCGCGGAGCCGATGTTGCTCGGCAAGGTGCCCGACGAAGCGGAGGCAGCCGGCAAGCTCGTGCGGGGGACGCTGGCCGAATGCGATCTGCTGCTGACGACCGGCGGCGTATCGGTTGGCGATTACGACGTCATGGTCGATATTTTGGCGCAGCCGGACGTGAAGCTGCTGTTCAACAAAATCGCGATGCGGCCCGGAAGTCCGACATCCGCGGCGCTGTTCGGTGACAAGCTGGTGCTCGCGCTGTCCGGCAATCCGGGAGCGTGCTTCGTTGGCTTCCATCTGTTCGCCGTTCCGGCGCTGCGCCGCATGCTCGGGATGGAGCGGCCGCTCCATCCTTCGTTTACGGCATGCTTGGGCGAAGATTTCCCGAAAGTAAACGCCTACCGCCGCTACATTCGGGCCAGCGCCGAGATCAGGGACGGACAAGTATGGGTAACGCCGACCGGGGACGATAAATCGAGTCTGATGACGACGATCGTCGGGGCGGACTGCCTGATCGAAATTCCCCCGCTCAAGGAAGGGCTGAAGCGGGGACACCCCGTGAAGGCCTGGAAAATAAGCCGGTAGCCGGGAGGGAACGGACAGCGATGCGTATCATTCAAATCGTCGGGTACAAAAAATCGGGCAAAACGACGTTGTCGTGCGAGCTTATCCGAGCCTTCGCCGCCGAAGGCCGCAAAGTAGGCACGCTTAAGCACGACGCCCATCAGTTCGAGCCGGAGCCGCCGGGCACGGATACGTGGAAGCACCGGGAAGCCGGCTCGTCGGCGACGGCGATCGTTTCACCGACGCGAACCGCTTGGGTATTGGAGCGAACGACGTCCGTCGAGGAATTGGTGTCGCAGATGGAGACGCGCGAACTCGACGACCTGATTATCGAAGGCTTCAAGTCCGCGCCTTATCCGAAGGTAGCGCTTATTCGGGACGACGGGGACGCTGACTTGCTGGGGCTGTCCAACATTGTAGCGGTCGCGCTTCGCAAGCCGCTGCCTTCCATCGAAGAGCAGGCGGCCGCACAAGGCATTCGAGTGTTTATCCTTCCTGACCCCGGCTCGTCCGAACCGCTTCTCGCTTTTCTTCGATCGTAAAAAGCAGTTGCGCCGGCGAGTCCGGCATGTTACGATATGGCCAATAATAAGATTCGGTCGTGAAGCACACGCCGCTCGTTCTCCTAATGGAGAAGGGCGGCTTTTTCGTTTCTCGGAGAATTTTTCATGGTGAGGGGAGAGGGCAGCGTATGGGGCACGACCGTCTGTATAAGGAACTGCTGCGGCATTTCTTTAAATCGTTTATGGAATTGTTCTTCCCTTCTATCTCCGGCGCCATCGATTACTCGCACGTGAAGTTTTTGTCGAAGGAAGTGTTCTCGGACGTCGTCCGGGGAACGACGGGAAGAGTCGATATTTTGATCGAGACGCTGCTGATCGAGGAGGAAGGGCCTTTGCGGCCAAGCAAAAAGAAGCGTGGGCTCATTATCGTTCATCTGGAGGCGCAATCTTACTATCAGCTTACTTTTCCGGAAAGAATGTTTCTCTATTCCGGCAAGCTGTACGAGAAATATCGCCGGCGCATCCTTCCCATTGCCATTATCGGTCATCGGCGCAAGCAGGAGGAGCCTTCCGAGTTCGGCTGGCGTTTTCCGTTTCTCGACGTGATGACTTTCCGCTATCTGAAGGTGCAGTTCCGGAGGAGAAACTGGCGGGAGTTTATCGAGCTGGACAATCCGGTCGCTGCTGCGCTTTTGAGCAGTATGGACTATAATAAAGAGGAACGCGTTCAGGTGAAGCTCGAGTTTTTGCGGATGATTACCCGGATGCGGCTCGATCCGGCGCGCATGAAGCTGCTGGCTGTATTTTTCGAATCGTATATGCAATTAACCGAAGCCGAGGAAGAGCGGCTGATGGCAACGATAGAACGACAACGCCTGGAAGAGGAGGGGAAGTTGATGGAATGGATGACTTCTTGGGAACTCAAAGGGATGAAGAAAGGCCTCAAGGAAGGACGTCTGGAAGGCCGCGAAGAGGGGATTAAGGCGGGGATTCTCAAAGGGAAGACGGAAAGCAAGCAGGAAATCGCCTTGAAGATGCTGGAGAAAGGCTTCGAGACGGCGACGATTCGCGAGCTTACCGGTCTGTCCCGCCAGAAAATCCAGAAGCTCAGAGAATCGCTGAGGGAAGAGCGGAAGGAAGCGGACAGGAGCGTGCGAGAGCAGCGTTTGGGCGAAGCGTATGCCGAACCGCCGTACGAGCGCGATTTCGCGGAATCGTACGATTCTCCGGATTAGAATTGACAAGGCTCGAAGGAATAGTGTAAATTATCGGGAAGCTATGTTGACCTATATACGATGAATGGCTTAGACCAAGGATATGAGATTCGGCACGCCGCCGCGCAGAGAGGAAGCCCCAGGCTGTGAAGCTTCCCGACGGCACGAAATCTTCCCGCCTTGCGAGCCGCAGCGGTGAATCCGAAGTATCCGCTGCCGGGAAAATCCCGTTATCCGGTTGAGGAATGCCGAACGCGCGAGCGGACGGTATTCGAATGAGGGTGGTACCGCGAACGCATTCGTCCCTTGACGAGTGTGTTTTTTTGTTTGTAATCAAAGGGGGTCGTCAAACGATGAGACAAAGCCGACTGTTCGCCCAAACGTATCGGGAAGCGCCGGCAGAGGCGGAGGCGGTCAGTCACCGGCTGCTGCTGAGGGCCGGGTTCATCCGGCAATTGGCGGCGGGAGTGTATGCGTTTTTGCCGCTGGGCCGTAGAGTGCTGCGCAAGCTGGAAGGAATCGTTCGAGAAGAGATGGATCGCGCCGACGCGCAGGAGCTGCTGATGCCGGCGATGCAGCCTGCCGAGCTGTGGCGGGAATCCGGGCGTTATTCCGCATACGGTCCGGAGTTGATGCGGTTAAGCGACCGCCATGATAGGGAATTTGCGCTCGGACCGACCCATGAAGAGGTCGTTACGGCGCTGGCCCGCGAGGAAATCCATTCTTATCGGAAGCTGCCCGTGACCGTCTATCAGATTCAGACGAAGTTCCGGGACGAGAGGCGTCCGCGTTTTGGGCTGATGAGAGGCCGGGAGTTTCTGATGAAAGATGCCTATTCGTTTGATATCGATCTTGAAGGACTGGATCAAAGCTACCGAGCGATGTACGCGGCTTATGAACGCATATTCGCACGGAGTGGGTTAAACGTACGGGCGGTGGAAGCGGATGCCGGAACGATCGGCGGAGAGGGAGGAACGCACGAATTCGTGGCGCTCGCCGATATCGGCGAGGATACGATCGTCTCGTGCTCGCATTGCGGGTATGCAGCCAATCTGGAGAAGGCGGATGCAGGCGTGTCGGAGGTTGCGGGGACGAAGACGGGACAATCGGCGCCGATGCCGGAGCGGCTTTATACTCCGAACGTAAGGACGATCGAAGAACTGGCGAATTTTCTCGATGTGCCGCCTTCCGGTCTGCTGAAAACGTTGATCTACGAAGCCGACGGCGAGATCGTCGCCGTGCTGGTCCGCGGAGACCGCGAGGTGAACGAGGCGAAGCTCCAGGCGTTTTTACGGGTTGCGGAACTGGCCATTGCGGACGCGGATGCCGTGGCCCGGACGACCGGAGCGCCGATCGGCTTTGTCGGTCCGATCGGCCTGAACGTGCCGATTTTCGCCGATCGGGAAATCGTGGAGGGAGACGGTTGGATCGCGGGAGCGAACGAAAGGGACTACCATGTACGAGGCGTGAAGCCGGGCAGAGACTTCTTCGTCGAAGCGACGGGCGATTTTCGCAAAGCAGCGGAAGGTGAGCGTTGTATGAGGTGCGGCGAAGGAACTTATCGTTTTCACAAGGGGATAGAGGTCGGCCATGTGTTTAAGCTCGGAACGAAATACAGCGAACGTTTGAATGCGACGTATTTGGACGGGGAGGGCCGCAAGCGGCTGCTCGTGATGGGCTGTTACGGTATTGGCGTATCCCGCATGCTCGCCGCCGCGGTCGAGCAGAACTATGACGAGGCCGGTATCGTCTGGCCGATGTCCATCGCTCCTTTCCGCGTTCATATCGTTCCGGTCTCGATGCAGGACGATGCACAGAGGGAACTGGCCGAAAGCCTCTACGAACGATTCTTGTCCGCTGGAATCGATGCGTTGATCGACGACCGCGACGAGCGGGCCGGCGTGAAGTTCAAGGATTCCGATCTCATCGGCGTGCCGATTCGTATCGTCGTTGGCAAGCAAGCCGGTCAAGGCGTAGTCGAAATGAAGCTTCGAGACGGCTCCGGCAATGCGGAGGTAACCGCCGAAGAGGCCTATGCGGCCGTACTAGACAGGATATGGAAGCAGGAGAGAGCCAATGAATTTCTTTGAACGAATGGCGAAAGAGGCCGGGGTCGCCCTGAACGAGCAGCAGCGACGGGCGGCGTCTCATGCCGAGGGTCCGCTGTTGCTGCTTGCTTCGCCGGGGTCGGGCAAGACGACGACGATGCTGATGCGGATCGCCTATTTAATAGAAGAGAAGAAAGTCCCGGCGGAGCGGATCAAGGCGGTGACGTTCAGCAAAGCGTCGGCGGAGGATATGAAGACGCGGTTCGTCAAGCTGTTCCCGGCGCTGGCGGCGAACGCTCCCGACTTTTCCACCATTCACAGTCTGGCGTTCGAGATCGTCAGGGATCATTTTCGCAGGCGCGGCATAACGTACCGGATCATCGAAGGCAGGGGCGGAGACGAAGACGACGGACGGCCGAACAAACCGAAAATCATCCGCGAGCTGTACCGCAGAGCTAACGGAGACTATCCGCCGGACGACCGGATGGAAGAGCTGACGAGGTATATCGGCTTTGCGAAAAACAAGCTGATTCCGCCGGACGGGCTGTCGTCGGTCAAATGCGACGTTCCGAGGGCGGAGACGATCTACAGGGAGTACGAGCATTATAAGCGGACGGCCGAGGATCGGTTGCTGATCGACTTCGACGACATGCTGACGGAAGCCGATGCGGCGCTGGGAGCGGATGCTTCCCTGCTTGCGAAGTACCAAGGCCGGTTCGATTACGTGATGACGGACGAGAGCCAGGATACGTCGCTCGTGCAGCACGAGATCGTGGAAAAGCTGATTCGCAAACACGGCAATCTGTGGGTCGTCGCCGACGACGACCAGAGCATCTACGGTTGGCGCGCCGCGGAGCCGAAATATTTGCTGGATTTCAAGGGGAAGCACCCGCGGGCGGTAGTCTTGCTGTTGGAGCAAAACTACCGTTCGACCTCGAACATCGTGGACGTTGCGAACCGTTTCATCAAGCGCAACCGCGATCGTTACGACAAGAACATGTTCACGGGCAATCCGGCCGGAGAAGACATCGTCGTCACGGCGCTGCCGGACTATCGCTATCAGGCGAAATACGTGACGGAGAAAATCGTCGACGAGGGCGAACTTGGCGACACCGCGGTTTTGTACCGGAACAACAGCTCGTCCATCATGCTGATGAACGCCCTTGATCGTGCGGGCATTCCCTTCTATATGAAGGACGGGGATGCGCGTTTTTTCTCCCATTGGATCGTGGAGGACGTGCTGAACTTTATGAGGCTGACGTTTAACGACCGGCGTGCCGACATTCTGGGGAAAATCCATTTGAAGTTCGGCGGCTACATTTCGAAAAAACAGATGGAGCAGCTGCTGGAGCTTCAAGCGGACCCGGAAGACTCCGTGTTCGACCGTCTGGTTAAACATATTCCGCTGCGAGAATACCAAGGGAAAGCGCTGGCGGCATGTAAGATGGCGTTCCACAGTATGCAAGGAGCGCAGCCGCTGGCGGCGATCCGGACGATTCGCGGCAAGCTCGGCTACGACAAGGCTATCGACAAGTCGTGCGAGCGGATGGGCTATCGCAAGGAGGTGCTGCTCGGCATTTTGAATGCGCTGGAGGAGATCGCGGAGCCTCTGGAGACGATGGAACAGTTTGCGGCCAGATTGAAATTTCTTGAGGAACGAATGAAGCGGTCGAAAGGCGGCAAGCGGGAAGAAGCAGTGACGTTGTCTACGCTACACAGCGCCAAAGGACTGGAGTTCTCTCTCGTGTACATCGTCGACTTGATCGAAGGCGTGCTGCCTTCGACGGATGACGTCCGCAAGTGGGAGAAAGGGGACGCCGACGATATGGAGGAAGCGGCCAGACTGTTCTATGTGGGCATGACGAGGGCGAAGCGGCGCCTCGAATTGATCTCGTACGCGAGGAAGGAAGATGAGCCGGTTACGCTGTCCCGCTTCGTCGAAGACGTTCGCCGGCTTCAGCTCAGAACTCCGGAACCGGCGTCCGCGGGCGCGAAGGGGCGACCGCGGACGTCCGCTCCGGCGAATCCGAACGCAATTCGCGATCCGTCGCTGCTCGTCGTCGGAACTAAAGTCCGGCACGCCGTCTTCGGTGACGGAGAGATCGTCCTGACGCTCGGGGATAGCCTGGATATCCGGTTCCGCGAGGCGACGAAGCGCCTGTCCGCTAACATTTGCGTGCAGATGGGACTGCTGGAGCCGATGCCATCGCCGTGAAGAGCGCGTTGGGGCAAAATCCTTGCAGCCGACTGTGGGTTTGACTCTGTAGTCCGACTGAGCAAGGTTGCAGCCTCGCTGTACCACGGTTTGCTGATGTAACTCGACTGAGCAAGGTTGCAGCCTCGTTGTACCGATGTATGACTCAGTAGCCCGATTCAATCAGACTTAATAGACGTGGATTCTTCCACATCTTGGTTACGTTTCTTCGGGAGCGCTCTACCAGGTAGGGGCAAGGGGGCTGAGAGGAAAGAATGTATGAAATAGCGATTAATTCTTTTTCGTCAGGGCCTCATCCGTGTGCCAATGTGCGATTTTCTAGAACAACGTCCTCCGTTTGAGCGCCATTTGGGGGGAATTACTCGATTCTTTAGAACAACGCCTTCCGTTTGAGCGCCATTTGGGGGGAATTACTCGATTCTTTAGAACAACGCCTTCCGTTTGAGCACCATCTGGGAGGAATTACTCGATTGTTTCGAGCAACTCGCTTTTCGAGAGCTCCTCCATAGGGTGTATATCCAGGTATGCGAATGGGGCAGTCATTGAATAAAGCGAGGTATGCGCCAAGGCACTTTTATGGCCTCGACCTCGCGGCACACTCTACCGAGGCATCGTTATTGCCCTGGCTTCGTAACCCGGATGCCCCCAAGGCACTTCTTTGGCCTCGGCCTCGCCTCCCTCGGTCCTGACTGACGGGGATAGTCCCAAGAAAGCCCCAAGAAAGCCCCGCGGCCCCCGCCCCACCCACTCCTACGATCCCGTAGACCGGTACCTTCGGACGCCGAAGTTCCACAGCAGCAGGCAGGGCACGATGAACAGGCAGCCGGCCAGTGGAGCGAGCATGTACGGCACGCCGCTTCCTTCCGTTCTGCCGAGAATGTATTGGAGCGGCAAGTAGTTGACGCACCCGAACGGGATGACGTAGGTGAAGAAGCGGGTGATCCATTTGTGATAGATGTTCAGCGGATATTGCGCCATCTCCCGGCCCCCGTCGGTTAAAATGTTGCCCACCTCAAGCCCCTGCACCGTCCAGAAGCACATCGTCGCGATGACGATGAAGATGCCGGTGAAGATCATGACTCCGCTGGCGATCATGAACAGAAGCGTAACGCCTTTCATGAACGTCCAGTTCGCCTCAACCTTGCTTAGCGCCCATACGAGCACGATCAGGCTTTGCAGCAGTCTTCCGAAGCGGGTGAATTCGAACTTCGAGCCGAGCACCTGAAGCACCGTGCTGCGGGGACGGACGAGCAGCCGGTCGAAGTCGCCGTTAACGATCAGGGTGGAGAACATGTCGAAGCCTCGCGCCAGACATTCAGAGACAGCGAACGCCATGTGGATGACGCCGAATACGAGCGCGACTTCGAAAAACTCCCAGCCCTGGATTTGTCCGAACCGGTCGAACAGCATGTACAGCCCCGCGAATACGGAAAAAGGGATAAAAAATTGTCCAAACGTCAGCAACCAGAACGACGTCCGGTACTGCATCTGGGATTTGAACAAAATAAGCAAATATTTGCCGAACAGTCTCATTCCGCCTCAGCCTCCTTGGATGACGACTCGTCTAAGCGCCTTGCCCATCGCGAACCGGCCGATCCACACGAGCGCCGCCAGCCACAGCAGCTGGATCGGGATCGTGGCCAGAGCTTCGTCTGTCGGAATGTGCCCGGAGTATACGCGGAACGGAAAGTCAGCCGCTAACCGGAACGGAAGCGCATAGACGATGGTTTGCAGCCAGGAAGGCATAAGAGGCACCGGCACGATCATGCCTGCGAGAAACTCTCCAGCGACTCCGAACATCAGCAGCGAGCCGGCCGCAGACATCGTAATAAACGTAGAAATGTAAATCAGCATAGAAACGGCCACCAGGATGAATAGACCGAGAATGAGAACGAGCAGGAACAGCAGCGCGGTCGCCGGATCGGGCGGCAAAGTCAGCCGGTAAGGCGAAGGCAGCAGAAGGGCGACGGCGAGAATCGGAAAGCAGCGAAGAACGGCGCTCGACAGGCGCTGCGCGAGCAGCTTGGCATACCATAAGCCGTACAGACCGCTCGGACGGCATAGCTCGTACGCGATGTTGCCTGTCGTAATCAGTTGGAACAGCTCGTTGTCCCGGAACCAGAGAGCGATAAAAGCGAGGAAAGCTTGCTGCAGCCAAATGTAGGTGACAATCTGTGTCAGAGAGATCGGAGGATCGGCCAGCGGCTGGCTGTAGAAAGCTTGATACACCATAATGATGATGAATCCCCAGAAAAATTGCGTCGCGATGCCGGCCAGGGCGGCGGAACGGTATTGGAAGCCCGTCGCGAGCTTCAAGCGGAATACGGAGTAGCACGCCCTCATGAGATTTCGTACTCCTTGTACATGTTGACGAGCGCCTCTTCGATCGCCGAGCCGCCTCCGGTCTCCCCGCTCTCGGCCGCTCCGTACTTCTCGCGCATGGCGGCGAGGTTCCCGTCGTAGAGCAGCTTCCCTTTGCCGATCAGCAAAATGCGCTGCGCCAGCGCCTCGATGTCGCTCATGTCGTGCGTCGTCAGAATGACGGTAACGCCCTTCTCCTTGTTGATCGCGGAGATGAACTTCCGGACCGCGATTTTGGATACGGCGTCGAGCCCGATCGTCGGCTCGTCCAGGAACAGAATGCCGGGACCGTGCAGCAGGGAGGCGGCGATCTCGCAGCGCATCCGCTGTCCGAGGCTGAGCTGCCTCACGGGCGTCCGCAGCAGGTCTCCCAGGACGAGCGTATCCGTAAGCAGCTCCAGGTTGCCCCGGTATTCCTTGTCCGTCACGTCGTAGATGTCGCGCAGCAGCTCGAACGAATCGATGACCGGCACATCCCACCACAGCTGGGAACGTTGGCCGAATACGACGCCGATGTTGCGCACATATTGGACCCGATCGAGCCAGGGCGTGTACCCCATAATGCTGCACGTGCCGCCGTCGGGGACGAGAATGCCGCTCATCACTTTGATCGTCGTCGATTTGCCCGCCCCGTTCGGTCCGATGTAGCCGACGATTTCCCCGGGGCCGATCGAGAACGTGACGTCGCTCAGCGCGGCCACTTCCGTATACTCCCTTCGAAACAGCGACTTAAACGCGCTTCCGAAGCCCGAAGACCTTCGGGCTACTTTAAAGCTCTTGCTGATTCCGCTAACGGTAATCAAAGTATTGTCCTCCTGTATGGAATAAAAGCGAAAGGAAGAAGATACTACCATTGCCCGGGAAGCGCTGTCAAGCATTATTTTGAGATGAAAATGGAGCTGCCCCATAAGTAAGGGCGTACAAGATTATCGATGAAAAAAAGAAAGGCATCTATCTCCTGGAGACTGCCTCATACGGTCCTGAAATCACCCTGTGACGGGTTAACCAATCAAATTTCAGGATCGGGGTATCTTGCATCGGAAGGAGATAGATGCCCATTACCCTGCATCCATCGATAATCGTTCGGTACGACTCTGTTTACTTATGGGGCAGCTCCATGCAAGAAGAGGAATATGAAATCAGCGTCGTTCCGGCTCGGAGGCGAGCTGCTGCCTGAATCCGGAGAGCAGGACG
>NZ_JBEPYQ010000030.1:0-33550 GCF_041641335.1 Cohnella sp.
ACAGAGTCGTGCTTATCGTGGAGACGGAAGCCCGCTCCGAAGCCGAGCTGCTGGAGCATTTGCGGGAGAGCCAGTCGGCGATCAAGGATTACCTGGAGATGGAGACGAGTCTGACGGTCAGCCCGCCACTGGAGGATTACGCGGACATGCACGACGCTTACAAGCTGGCGCTGAGACAGGCGGAGGAACGCTATTTCCGGGGACGGGGAACGATCGGCGTGGCGAAGGCCGAGCGCCGCGAATCGGCTTCCGCGTACAAATATCCGGAGGATCGGGAGAGAAAAATTCTGAACGCGCTGAAGCTCGGAAACGAGGAAGAGGCGGTCCGGCATCTGGGGGCGTTCGTCCGGGATACGACGGACATGTCGGTATCCGAAGGGCAGCTGGCGCTGACCCAGCTTATTCTGAACATCGGCAAGACGATGAATCAGATCCGCAAGTCGGACGCGCTGGGGGATACTTGGGATATCCCGTTCATTCAAGAGACGATGAGCCGGTTGGAAGTGCTGCAGGCGGTGGAGAAGTGGCTGGAGGAGCGGATGAGGGAGTTTCTGGAGCTTCAGCGCCAGGCGGCGAACAAGGCGAGCCGCAACGGGCAGATCGTCGCGGAGGCGATCGCGCTGATCGATCTGCAGCTCGCGGACCCGAATCTGTCGTCCAAGTGGGTGGCCGATCGGATGAAGATGTCGATCAACTATTTGCGGTCGCTGTTCAAGGAAGAGACGGGTCAGCCTCTGGCCGATTACATCGCGCAGAAGCGTCTGGAGCGGGTCGTCGAGCTGCTTGTCGAGACCGACCGGACGGTAGAGGAGATTTCGGTGCAGATGGGCTTCCCCGCGATCAACTCTTTCTACGTCGCGTTCAAGAAAAGGTACGGCATGACGCCGAATCAATATCGGAAGGCGTATCAGCAGACTCCCGCGCCGGCGCCGGGGACCAAACAAAACCTTGCCAAGTAGCATCGCCCCTCAGGCACCGCCGGATGAGCCCGCCCGGCGGGCTTTGTCAGCCCCATCGCCCCAGCGGGTCCGCCGGATAAGCCCGCATCACGGGCTTATCTCACCCATCGTCTCGCGGGCCTATCGGTTCAGGCCGTGTAGAGCGCATCCCGAGAGCTTTGCTCGTATTCGAGAAAGGGGTCGGGCAGGTGCATGACGTGCGCCTCCGCGTCGCTGACCCCTACATAAAGGGCCGCCCGGCCGCCGGGAAGTCGCTTGAGGCCTCCGCTGAACAGAATGTCCGTCAGATCGGGGCGCTTGGCGGAGCCGGACTCGAAATCGTCGCGGACGGCAATGATCTTCATCGCCGTCCGGGCGCCGGTATCGGGACGGATGGCGAACGTCATCGAGTAGTAATGGCGATCGCCGGCTTCGTCATACCGGGCGATATGCCCAAGTACGCCGATATCCCCGTTGCTCAGCAAGTGCAGCTCGTTCGCCCCTCCCCACTCCTCCGGAATGAACTGGTCGGCGTATATCGTTGCCTGCTCCAGCCGCCGGGCGGTCAGCTGCTCCAAGGAATCGAGCACGGTAAAGCCGATCTGCCCCAATCCGCCGACGGCGCCCTGAGGCCTTGTGCAGACCGCGATCCGGCCGTCCGGAAGCTCCAGCAGGCGGATGTCCTTCATCAGATCCGGGCCGACGGCGAAGCGTCTCAGCTCGCCCAGCGTTCTTCCCCGAAAGAAAACCGTCCGCCAGCAGGAGAAGCCGTTCGGATCGTCCGGGATCGCCCAGGCTTCCACGCCGCCGCCGATCCATTCGCCGCCGACGGAGCAGACGAAAGGATCTTGGTAAGGCAGCGAGGGAACGCCGGGAAGCGGCCGCCACAAGCCGTCCCGTTCGGAGAAGAACACGATCTCCGAGTCCTCGGAGTCGCGGGCCTCCACCCGCCCGGCGATCACGTCAACGCCTTCCGCCTCGAAGGGGGCGGTAATGTTGTAGACGTCCCGCCCGCCCACCTCCGCGAACCGCAGCTTAATGGCGGTTCCTTCAAGGCGGCTTGCGGCGTACTCCTCCAGCAATTGCATGCACGATTGCGGCCGATGAGTGAGTGTGTCCATATGCGGTATCCTTGTATCTCCTCTCGCTATTGAGCTTTGAACTCGTCGTATTGCCGCTGCAGCTCCGCCAATATTTTGGCGTTGCCCGCTTTCTCGTACCGGTCCTTTAATTCCTTGAGCCCCTTCTCCGCGCTGAGCACGCCCGCCCCGAGCGGCTTCAGAATCTCGTCCTTGATCGGGCTGAGCTGCGCGAATTCGGTTTTGAACGGGTCCGTGTTCGGCGTGAAGCCGGCGTAGGGCGACAGCAGGAAGTTGTCGGCGTTCCGCGTGAAGTTGAACCACTTCAGATCGTCCGGGATCATATGGTCCGGCGTGCGGGCCAGGTTCGGCCGCCAGGAGATCACGTAGCCGGGGAACGAATATTGGCTGCCTTCCGCGACCGCGTACTTGTCGTCGCCGACCGCCGTCCAGTGCTTGCCCTCGATGCCGTATTCGAGCAGATCGTGGTTCTCCTTGATCGACAGCCAGTTCATGACGGCCATCACCTTGTCGGGATGCTTGGAGGAGGCCGGCACGCACAGGAAGTTCCACTGCTTGAAGTCCGAATAGACCGGATCTTCGGGGTTGACGATGACGACTTCCAGCTCGACTCCGGGCACTTTCAGCGCGTCCGTGAATTTCAGCCCTTCGACTCCGTCCCCGGAGTATTGAATCGCGGCGACCTTGCCCTGGTTGAAGAGAGCGGTGGAGTTTTCCTGCTGGGCGAGGTTTTTCTCCAGGATGCCGTCCTTGAAGTAGCGGTTCAGCTTCTTCAGACTGTCCTCGAAGCCGGGGCGCTCGTAGATCGGATAGATTTTACCGTCCTTCGTTCCGTTGTAGAACACGTCCATGGCGATCTCCATCACTTTGTTCTCCCCGGTCGTCTCGGTGTTGAACAGGTTGACGAGGCCGTCGGCGTAGCGTCCGTCCGTGGCGAACGGGATGATGTTCTTGTCCTGGGCCTTCACTTGATAGAGAAATTGCTCCAGCTCGTCGATCGTCTTGATCGGAGACAGGCCGTATTTCTCGCGCAAGTCTTTGCGGATCAGAAAGCCGCCGATTTTGCCCTGGGAGATGCCGAGAGGGATGCCGTAAATTTTGCCGTTGAACTTGTTCGCTTCCCACATTTGCTCCGGGATCGAGTTCTGCAGCTCGGGAGATTGGGCGACAAGCTCGTCGAGCTCGATGATGGAGCCGCTGCTGATCATCTGCGAGATATGCAGCCAAGGGGCGTCCAGGAACATGTCGAACTCTTCTCCCGCCGAGGCCTTGAGCGTTGTGACGTTGCCGTAGTCGTTCCACCCGATAAATTGAATGTTCAGCGCGGCGCCGATTCCGTCGGCGATCAGCTTCTTGTTGACTTCCTCCAGCACGAGCTCGAAGTCGACCGGCTTATCTCCGGGAAACAGCGCCTTAAGCTCGACCGGCTCTGCGGACGGCTGCTCGGAAGGCGACTCCGACGCCTCCGTAGTCGGCGAGGCGGAAGGAGACGGCGAAGGAGAAGCCGAAGGGCTGCTCTCCGACGAGCCGCCGCCCGAACAGGCCGAGACGAGCAGCAGGACAAGCGCCAGCGCCAGGGCGGCCCCGATCGTTTTCTTGCCGGCGCGTTTCTTCGTCATGCGGTACAAGCGTTCTTTTCCCCCTGATGGCAATGGAAAAACCTCCTTAACGAAAATGGATGGATTGCGCGATCGTTCGTAATCGGTACGCCGAAGCGCAGTTCCAGAGTAGACCGGAGCGCACCGCTTCGTATAGGGCAGAAAGCGACGGCGATGTCAGAAAGAGAGGAGGCGGAGGCTGCAGAAAACAACGCTCCTTCCGAATTCCATGAATCGTCGTTTTCGAGAATACCCGATGCTCCGGGCCGGCGTTTATGATGACATTGATTCACGTTGCGGGCAGTTGCCGGACGGATTGACGAACTAGGTATCCTAATCTTCTACGAGGGGGTTCGGGAAAGCAATGAGAAAATGGGGAACGCTTGCGCTGGCTTTGCTGCTGCTGTGGACGGCGGGATGGTCGCCTCCCGCCGCGGCGAACGGAGCGGACACGATTCAAGTCGTCTATACGATCGACAATGGAGATTTCGGTCAAGGGCTGACGGGGTGGGACAGCAACAACCCTCCGGGAACGACGGACGCCATCCGGGCGGTGCGCTATTTGGAGCTGCAGCCCGGCGCCGCCATCTGGCAGCCGATCGACGTGACGAACGCCGACGGCGGACCGAGCGTGAACGATGCGGTCTACGCCAAGGTGTACGCTACGCTGGATGCGGACGTAACGACCGACGACAACGTGCTTGTCCGGCTAGTGGCCGGGGAACAGCTTGCGGAGATCAACCGTTTGGCTGGTGTCCCTAGAGGGCCGGCGGTCGAGCTGACGACATCGGCGAAAAGCCTGGAAGGCCGTATCCCGGCGGGTCAGGACAAGCTGTGGATCGAGCTGCACAACGATACGGCGGGCAATATCGAAGTGACGAAGGTGGAGGTCTGGGGAGTCGGCGAGGACGGGGAGACGAAGCCGTATCCGCTGCCGAATCGGGACTTCTCCTCGTCGTTCGACGGCAATTGGGAGGGCAACGGCAAGACGGCTTTCGGGACTGCGGCGTTCATACAGCCGGACGCGGCGGCTTGGCGCGCGCTGCCGGTCGGCACCGGGGCGGCGATGCCGCAGCCCGGGGACAAGGTGAGCGTGCAGGCCGAGTTGTTCGTGCCGGACGGCGTCAACCGCGAGGACGGCGTGTTCGTGCGGGTGAACGACGGGCAGAATACGCTGCTCGACCTGAACGATATTTCCGGAACGGCGCGCGGCAAATGGTTCGCGTCGCACGGCCGGATCGTCGGTAACGAAGGCGTCGTCAGGAACGGAGCCGCGGAGCTGTGGATCGAGCTGCACAACGAGACGAACGTCCCGGTGCGTCTGAAAGGGCTGAAGGTGACCGCGGAACGGGCGGCGACGTCTCTCTACGATCTGAACGGAGATTCGGCGGTCGACGAGAATGATGCGGATTGGCTGGCCGAGAGGATCGGGAGCGGACAGTTCGACCCGCGGGGAGATTTCGATGCGGACGGGCAACTGACGGAGAAGGATTTGTCCTATTTCCGCAAGTTCGCGCTTCATCGCGCCGACGAATTTTATTTGAATCTGAAGCATTTCCGCTTCATGAACGAGGATGTGACGATCGACGGCGTTCCGATGATGGTGACGCACTTGTATTCCGAGCCGGTCGACCGGAGCGATCTGTCCAAAGGCTACGCCTGGGTCGGCGATCCGCAGGAGGGATTCGCCTCGGTGGACGACGTGTCGCGGGCGGTAATCGCCTTCGCCGAGCATTACGGCAAGTACGGCGACGAGCTCAGCTACGGCAAAATCAAGCGGGGACTGGAGTTCCTCATGTGGATGCAGTACGAGGACGGAGACTTCGACAACTTCGTCGTGCGGGATCCGGACGGCACGATTCGCCCGAAGGACAGTGCGTCCTCCCGGAAGAGCTTCAGTTGGTGGGCGGTGCGTTCCTACGAGGCGATGGCGGTCGCGCTTCCCCGGCTCAAGGCGGAGGACGCCGCTCTCGCGGCCAAAGTCGAAGCCCGGCTGGCCCTCTGCCTGAAGCGGTTGAAGGAGATGACCGACCCGCACTACGGCCAATACTCCGTTAACGGAGCCGTGCGGACCGCCAAGTGGCTGCTGCTCGGCGACACCTGGCTGACTTCTTCCGCGATCAATGCGCTGGCGGAGCATTGGAAGACGACCGAGGACGAGTCGACCCGCAGCGCGATCCGCGAATCGGTCCGCAAGCTCGCGGAGGGACTCATGCCGGCGAAGGCGGGCGATTACAGGGATTATCCGTACGGCGGGTTCATGCATCATTACGACGGAGTGTCCGGCGTCCACAACTGGGACGAATGGAACAGCATTCAGGTACGGGCGATGGCGTACGCCGGAAGAATCGCGGGCAACGCAGCCTGGGTCGAAGCGGCGGAGCATGCGGCGGACAGCTTTCTCGGCGATCTGCTGATCTCCGGCCGCGCGGAGACGATGCATCCGAACAAGAAGCCGTATCCGCTCATCCAGTACGGGACGGCCAGCTACGTCGATAATCTGCTCGCTCTGCACGAGGTGACGGGTAAGGAGAAGTATGCGGTCCTGGCCGGTCTTGCGGCTTCGTGGTGGACCGGCAACAACGCTCGCGGCTTCCCGATGTTCAACCAGGAGGAGGGCTACGCGTACGACGGCCTGCACGCTGACGAGGTCAACATCAACAGCGGGGCGGAGTCGCTGGACGAAGCGATTCGCGCGCTGATCCGGGTGCTGGACAATCCGATCGCGCGTCCGTACTTGTTCGCGCGGCAGACGGCCGGGAACGGGGCGAAGACGATAGAGGCGGAAGGGCTGTATCAAAGCGCGGCTCCGCCCGACGAGGAGATGGCGTTCCCATTCGGCTTGTTGAACGATCCGAACGCGGCGCTGACGAAGCAGGACGCGGATTCGGGCACGGACGAAGCGAAGGTGCACGAGGATGCCCTGGCCGTCGGGGAAGGAACGGAAATCTACCCCGGATGGACGGGAAGCCGCGCTTTGTTCGTGGAGGGAGCCGGGTATAACAACGTGAGGCTGTTCGACGGAGGCTCGCTGCGGACGGAGCTGCCGATCGGGGAAGGCGCCGCAAGCTTTCGGCCGGGAGACGCGGTGAAGCTGGAGTTCGCCGCGCGGGTCGAGTTCGATACGTCCCTGAGAGCCGAAGTATACGCCGTGCTGGCGAACGGGGACAAAGTCAAGGTGGCCGACGCGAACGACATGAAGTACCATGCCCGCACCTGGTACTCGGGAACGGGAGCGGTCCGTACGACGCCCGTGGAGAAAATTCCCGAAGGGGCGGCGAAGCTGGAGATCGTTTTCGCGGCCAGCTCTTCGAAGAACCCTCTTCACGAAGGCTACGCGGTCGTGACGGAAGGGAAGCTGTACCGGATGAGCGTGCCGGAAATCCGTTATTCCAACACCGACTTGTCGGGGTCCAGCTACGTGCGGATGCCTCCCGGTCAAGCGAGGACCTTCGATATCGAGGCGCCCGAAGCGGGAACTTACGACGTGATGCTGAGCTTTATCGCCGATCCGGAAGCCAGAGTGTCGGTCGGTCTTGGAGATCGGGCTCCGATAACGGCGAGTCTGCAAGGCACGGTCGCCGATGCCGTTCAGATCAAGCGCATCGACACGGTCGAGCTTCCGGGCGGGACGGTTCCGCTGAAGCTGGAAAATTCGGACCTGCGGGTTCCGGCCGACATCGACGCTCTCATTCTGTATCCGGTTCGTTCTTACGCCGAATATTCGGCGCCGGGGGCGGCTTCGGTCAAAGTGCTGCGGGACAGCGTCAGCGGCATGCTGGCCGTCGGCCCGCCCGAGCAGGTGGACGGCCGGCATGTCGTGACGTTGGATGCCCCCGCATCGGCGATTGCGTCCGGCTCGAGCGTTCGACTGAGCGGCACGGTCAAGGGCGGCGGAGTCGGGATGCCGGTTGCCGGCGTCAGCGTAACGGTGCAAGCGGCGGGAAGCACGGCGACGGCGACGACCGATGCGCAGGGCAAATTCGCCGCTGCGCTCGCGATCCCGAGGACGACCGAGGCGGGGCAGATCCGGGCGAAGGCCTTGACGGAGCGGGGGGAAGCTTCGGTCCTGCTCGTCATCGTCGCGGGAAGCTCCGGCGGTGGAAGCTCCGGTGGGGGCGCGGACGGCGGCTTGGGCGGCGAGGTGTCCGAGGGCGTCTGGACGGTTCGCGGGGAGTCGCTCTCCGTGCGGCCGGACGGAGTCGTCAGGCTGACGCTGCCCGAGGGGGCGAGTACGGTCCGGTTGTCCGGGCGTCTGCTGGAGGAGCATGCCTCGCGAACGTTCGAGTTCGGCAGCGCGGATATGGCGCTGACCGTTTCGGATAGGCTCGTGAAGGAATTGATCGAACGCGCGCAAGCCGCGGGATTGAAGGATTGGAGCCTCTCTCTGCGAATGGTCAGAGCGGGTGAGGATGAGGCGGCTTCCGCTGTCCGGAGGTTCGAATCGTCCGCCGGGGCCAGGCTGAAGCTTGCAGGGGGACTTTACGAGCTGAGTCTGTCTCTGGAGGGAGAGGGCGGCGAATCTCCTTTGCTTATACGCGAATTCGATCCTCCGATTCGCTTGACGTTCGATATCGGGCCGGGCGTCTCCCGCTCTCTGCTCGGCGTCTACTATCTGGGGGAGGACGGATCTTTACGGTACGAGGGCGGCCGCGCGGAATCGGAGAGCCGGATATCGGCGGACGTCCGTCATTTCAGCCGCTATGCGGTTCTGGAGTACGCGAAGGCATTCGAGGATGTGCCGGCTGCCCACTGGGCGCACGCCGCGGTGAGCGAGCTTGCCGCCAAGCAGATCGTCCAGGGCGTCGGAGAGCGGAAGTTCGGAACGAACGCGAAGGTCTCCCGCGCGGAGTTCGCGTCGCTGATCGTGAGGGCTTTCGGCTTGCGGGCCGAAGGCGCTTCCCATTCCTTCGCGGACGTGAAGGCGGGAAGCTGGTATGCCGAAGACGTGGCGTCGGCCGCGAAGGCGGGGCTGATTTTGGGCAAGACGCCGGATGCCTTCGATCCGGGCGGCAAGCTGACGAGGTTGGAAGCGGCGATCGTCCTGGATCGCCTGCTGAAGAATGCGGCGGACCTCCCGTCGGAGCCGAGCGCGTTGGAAAGATTCGAGGATGCCGCGCTGTTATCGCCCTCAGCTTACGAAGCGTTCTCGCGCATCGTCGGCATCGGCCTGATTCAAGGGGATCAGCGCCATCGGCTTCGCCCGAACGACAGCCTGACCCGGGCGGAAGCCGCCGTCCTGCTGGCTAAGCTGTATCGCCTCGTTTCTCCGCAAAATTAATTTTCCGCGTATCGTCGCCGGAAACGCCGGAGGCGCATGCCGCTCCTTTCGCCATTGCGGCGGGCCGGGAGCGCATGCGCCTACCTGCGCCTTCTCATTGTCCGACGGGTGGAAGGAGACGGACTGGCCGGACAGTTGGGAAATGACGCTTTTGACGGCTTCACGTTCGGCTCCAGCGTGCAGGGGCTTCTCGTCTAATCCGTATCCGAAACTTCCTCTTCTTCTTTCTCCTGACGTCGCTTTTCTATGCCTTTGCGGATACCGAAGGCGATCGCGCCCCCGGCGTCGTCGTGTTTAACCGCTTACTTCAATCATGCCTATCTACAAATGCGATCACCTATCCTGAGCTAATTGGATAGCCATAAAGATATTTTGCCGCTCTGCAGTGACTTCAGAGCCCAACTCCAGCTGTCATAAGGTGGGTTCACTGAATACTTACCTTTATGGTATCATAAAATGAATAAATCGGTAATTTATGGGGTATTTGCATTCGTATGAGCAAAGTAAGCTACACCATTGTGGCTATAATCGCCGTACTCATCGGTTTATATGCCTGGTACACTCACACCAGAACAATATCCCTTTCGATTAATACTATTGAATTTCAATTAGGCGAAGCTAACGCTAGTTACGCCAAACCAACCATCGTGCGAGTGGATGGGGAGATATGGAAGAACTGGCGTGGGTTATCCCGGTTCAAGGGTACTGTCGAGGTCGAAGGAGAGGACATCCCCGATTCCGCCTGAGCATCGTAAACTCAGTTTACAGTTCAATTCGAACAATATGGCAACAATCATTTATTCGTCAGTCGAAAACGGAAACATCGTCATGTTCCCTTTCGGTGATTTGTATCTCAGCCCAGATCTCAGTCGCATTGCCATCACCAAGTATGTAAGCGAAGACAGCGATCCGAATAGCAAAGGCTGGATAGCCGATGACGGATTCATGCTCGCGGGACCTGCCTCTGACAGGGAAGGTACATTAGCGGTCTCAAACGAATTGTTGATGCCGATTCTTCAGGGATTCATCTTAAAGTAAGGTTTAATAAAGGGACAAGATTCTCAAAATAACCCTAACGATGCTATCCTAACATGTTCTGGTAGATTGAGTTAAACCAGCTATTGGTTGTAGATACCTGGATGTCATTTAGGGTATTCCAAATGCGGTGAATACCACCCTTGAAGCTTTGTTGTGTTAGATGGAAGTCGTTGCTGGTTCAGAAATGACGCGGATTTGCCCTCAAATACCTGCATCAACGTGTCTAGAACCGGAAGGAGTTGTTAAAATGCTTTTATTTATTTTTCTAATGCTAATAGGCGCTCTTATGTTGATCAAGCCTAATATTCTATGGATGATTACCGAGAGATGGAAATCAAATGATGCTACCGATCCCTCAGACTTATATCTTATATCTACACGTTTCGGCGGAGCGCTCTGTTTCATTATCGGACTAGCGGGTATGATTGCATTAAGATTCGTCTAGGGGGACTCCTCGAACCTGAACACCCGCCTTTTATGGGCATTTGCTAAACGCTGCCACCTTAAACGATTGGATCTCGATGCCTTTTAGACCAGAACCCGTCTATATAGCTTCCACGCCAAGTATCTCAAGAAAAAGGCTGCGTCCGTAACTGGACACAGCCTTAATTTTATTGAGTGATTTGTGCTGGAAAACTTGGAGTAAGCACATAGGCAGTATGTGATTTGGATTTATCATGGTTATAGATAGGGTTCCGTAACGGAGTAAATCTGCGCGAGCGATTGAACGAACGTGTCCTCGTACATCTCGCTGTCGTTGTCCGAGGAATCGTAATCCAACGTCTCTTGCACTTCGCCGTTTTCTTTTTTCTCCAGATACTCTTCATACTGCTTTTCAGCGAATTCGGACTCCCACATCATGTCTTCGTCGTCCATATCGTCCTCGACCAGGCTCTCGTCTTCTAGATCCTCGTCATCCATTTCGTTGTCGGCCAGGTTCTCTTCGTCGAGTTCCTCGTCAAGCTTTTCCTCCGGTTCGTCCTCGTCCATATCGGAGTCTTGGAGCCCCGTCTGGCCCATCAACTGCAGCGCGGCGCTGTTGCCGATCGATCCGAGAAAGGGGAGCGACGGGACGGTGCCGGGAACGTAGCCATGAGCGTTCGTATTCGCCGGCGCGGGTTTCGATTGCTTCTTGCCGGATGAGGCAGAGGACTGATCTTTGCCGTTTTTGGGCATGCGCGTGACCTCCGGTTTTCTTGGAACCTACCCATTCGGACATCCAGTTTTTTCTATTCTATCATTGGGAGGAATTCAGGCATATAAGAAATAAAGTCGTACGCGGAAAACACAGTCCGGTCCCATCTATGGTACAATAGAACAAATGTTCTGTGAGTGGGAGAGCGCATCATGACCGATACCATATCCCTGTCCGTCAGGAGGCTCGTGGAGCACGTGTTTCGAAGCGGCAGCCTCGATTCCGGCTTCCGGGCGGCAAGCGCTTTGGCCGAGGGAACGAAGGCGCACCAGAAGCTGCAATCGAAGTACGGGGAGCGCGATCGCAAGGAAGTGTACTTGAGCGCGGAAGTCGGCTGTGGGGATCTCTTGTTCGCGGTGGATGGACGATGCGACGGCCTGCTGATCGGAGAAAACGGCGAGACGACGATCGAGGAAATCAAATCCACGGTACGCGATATCGCCTCGATGACGGAGGACGGGACACCGGAGGTGCATTGGGCTCAGGCGTACTTCTATGCTTATATGTACTCGGTGGAAAACGGCGTCGATCGGCTGCGCGTCCGACTAACTTACGTTCAGGTGGACACGGAGGAAGTCAGGCAGTTCGAACGGGAGATGACGAAGGCCGAGTTGGAGGCGTACGTTCTGGGGGTGATCGAGGCGTACGCTCCGTATGCGCGCATGCTTGCCGGAAATAGGCGGGTCAGGCACGAGAGCATAGCGGGGCTGGAGTTTCCGTTCGCGGCATATCGCGAAGGGCAGCGGAAGCTGGCAGGGGCCGTGTACAAAACGATCGGAGAAAGACGCAAGCTGTTCGCCCGCGCTCCGACCGGCATCGGGAAGACGGTCTCGACGCTGTTTCCCGCGATCAAGGCGATCGGAACCGGGAAGCTGGAGCAGCTGTTCTATCTTACCGCCAGGACGATTACGAGAACGGCCGCGGAGGATACGCTGGCGCTCATGGCGGAGCGGGGACTCGGGATGCGTTCCGTGACGATTACGGCGAAGGAGAAAATCTGCTTCCAGGACGAGGTGGATTGCCGCCCCGAGAGCTGCCCATACGCGAACGGCTATTACGATCGGATTAATGAGGCGATCCTTGACCTGCTCGGCAGCGAGACGCTGATCCGCCGGGAGACAATCGAGAAGTATGCGCGCAAGCACGCCGTATGCCCGTTCGAAATGTCGCTGGATGCGGCGTACGGAGCGGATGCGGTCATTTGCGACTACAACTATATTTTCGATCCGAGAGTTTCTTTGAAGAGGCTGATGGGAGAGCAGAAAAAAAGGACCGTCCTGCTCGTGGATGAGGCGCACAACCTGGTCGACCGCGCGCGAGAGATGTATTCGGCGGTGCTGGAGAAGCGGGAGTTTCTGGAGCTGGAGCGGGAGTTCAAGGGAATCAGCCCGCAGCTGCACGCTGCCGCCAAAGCGGTCAACAAATGGTTTGTGGAATTGAAGAAGCGAGCCGGCGGTGAACCGCTCGTCTCGAAGGAAGTTCCCGAAGGACTGCTGGAGCTGGTGGAGGAGTTCGCGGCGCGGGCGGAACGGGAGCTGGCCGGCGGCGGCCCGGGCGCGGGAAGCGAGCGGCTGCTGAACGCCTACTTCGCGGCGGCGGCTTGGATTCGGACCGGGAAACTGTACGACGAACGGTACGTCGCTTACGCGGAGTTTGAGCGGAACGAGGTTCGGCTCAAAATGTTCTGCCTGGACCCGTCGAATCTGCTTGCCCAGATGGGCAAAGGATTTCTGGCGCACGTCTTTTTCTCGGCGACGCTTTCTCCTCTGAACTACTACATGGATATGCTCGGCGCCGGAGAGGAGGACTACTCGGTGACGCTCGGATCGCCGTTCGCCAAGGAGCAGTGGGAGGTGGAGATCGTCTCTCTGTCGACGAGGTATGCGGACCGGGACCGGACGAAGGAGCGGCTGACGGCGGCTTTGCTGGATTTTGCGGGAAGGCGGCGGGGCAATTATCTCGTGTTCTTCCCCTCTTACGAATATATGAACGGTATGTACGAGGAGTTTGCCTCGCGAGCCGGGGATGGCTGGCAAACGCTGCTTCAGACGCCGGATATGGCGGAGGAGGAGCGGGAACGGTTTCTGGACCGGTTCGATGCGGCAAACGAAGGGACTTTGATCGGTTTTGCGGTGATGGGGGGCATCTTCTCGGAGGGGATCGACCTGACCGGGGACCGGCTGAACGGAGTCGCCGTCGTCGGAGTGGGCATGCCGCAGCTCGGATTGGAGCGCAATCTGATCCGCGGTCACTTCGACGAGCGGGGGATGAGCGGCTTCGACTACGCTTACGTGTATCCCGGCATCAACAAGGTGCTGCAGGCCGGGGGCCGGCTCATCCGCACCGAGCGCGATCGCGGCCGGCTGATGCTCGTCGACGATCGCTATCTGCAGCCGAAGTACGCCCGTCTGCTCCCGGAGGAGTGGCGGGGGTGATCGCACCGGGGGAATGGATTAGCGGCCTGGCAGACCGCTAACTGGGGCCGATCGCCGCATGTGGAGCGGATAACGGTCTGGTAGACCGCTAACTGTGGCCGATCGCCCCGTGCGGAGCTAATAACGGTCTGGCAGACCGCTAATTGGGGCTGATCGCCGCATGTGGAGCTAATAACGGTCTGGTGGACCGCTAACTGGGGCTGATCGCCGCATGTGGAGCTAATAACGGTCTGGTGGACCGCTAATTGGGGCTGATCGCCGCATGTGGAGCTAATAACGGTCTGGTGGACCGCTAACTGGGGCTGATCGCTCCGTACGGAGCTAATAACGGTCTGGTGGACCGCCCCTCGGAGGGAGTTGCATCCCCGCATCAACTTGCGGAACGCTTGTGGGCGTCGGCGCATTATGATATATTAGGTGCTACCTAATATTTTAAGGCACTGATTAAATCATCAGGTGACCGGAGAGGAGATCGCGGGATGCTGGAGTGGGTGTTGCGCAAAGTGATGCTGGAAAGAGGCATATGGTCGGGCGCGGAGCTGCAGCGGCTGCTGCAGGACAAAGCGGGTTACCGGATGTCCGCGCCGTCCATCAGCGCGCTCGTCAACGGCCAGCCCAAGCAGATGAAGGGCGAGACGCTGGACGCTCTGTGCACGGCATTGGAATGCACGCCCGGAGATCTGTGGATCCATACCTCTCCCGATCAAACGAAGGGAGCTTAGAAGAAAGTGTCCGTATTGCATATCGTTCCTTTCGGGGAATCCATCCTGCGCAAGAAAGCGAAGACGGTTGAGGCGGTGACGCCGAAGATCGCCAAGCTGCTCGACGACATGGCCGAGACTCTGTACTCGGCGGAAGGCCGGGCCGGGTTGGCCGCGCCCCAGGTCGGCATTTTGCGGCGGGTGATCGTCATGGATTGCGGCAACGGGCTGATCGAGCTGATCAATCCGGAAATCATCGAGACGAGCGGAGAGCAGGAGGGGGCGGAAGCCTGCCTGTCCTACCCCGGATATCACGGCTTCGTGAAAAGGGCGAATTACGTTAAAATCACGACGATGAACCGGCAAGGGGAGACGGTCGAGCTGGAGGGGGAAGGGTTTCTGGCCCGGTGCATCCAGCATGAGATCGATCATCTGAACGGCGTTCTGTTCGTCGACCACGTTCAGGGACCTTGGCTGTTCGCGGATCAGACGGAGGACAAAATCCCGCTGTTCGAGGTCGTCAAGCTGACCAATCAGGGTCTGTAAGCCGAGGTTCTCGGGACGGGACGGCCTTCGGCGGGCCGTAATCGGGAGATACGGATCGCCGAAGGATTTGGATCGGCACCTTCTTGTGTCCGCCGGCGCGGGCACAGCGCTTAAGGGCTTCGGCATTGTCTTCCAATGAACGGGTTCGAACCTCGCTCGGAAGGGAACACTGGGAAGGCATAACCAAATCAGCGCAAGGAGGATTTCGGATGTCCGAGCATAACCATGTAGTAGACAAGGACGGCGATATCGAGCCGGGCAAGGTGGGGGCCGCCATTTCCAGAATCGAGCCTTCGGAGCGGGACCGCATCTTGAGAAATTTCGAGGAGTTCAAAGGCTACCTTCACAAACGAGTCCGCATGGCCGAAAGCATCGGCATGAGCGAGGAGCAGATGGCGGTCATCGCGCAGAAGGTCGCCGACTACCTGGCCAGCCACGAGGAGCCCCGCAATAGCGAGGAACTGCTGCTGCAGGAGCTGTGGAAAGCTGGGACGGAAGAAGAGAGGCATGCGCTCTCCCATATGCTGTTGAGACTGGCTCAAGGTACCCGGATGCAGTAGCCCGGCAGGCATAAAGCGATAGACGTAACCCGACAGACGTAACCCGACAGACGTAACCCGACAGACGTAACCCGACAGACGTAACCCAATAGACGTAACCCAATAGACGTAACCCAATAGACGTAACCCAATAGACGTAACCCAATAGAGCAGGTCCCCCCTTCCGACGGTCGGGGAGGCATGCTCTTTCAACGTTTCATAGGGGCGGTCCCGCCGCCGGGAAGCTGAAACCTATCTGCCGAACGCTGCGTCTGAATAAAGAGGTGATCGTACAGATGAAGAAAAGGAACGGGATAGCGGCGGCGCTTGCCGCTCTGCTGCTCTTGTCGGGTTGCGGCGCTGCGAAGCCTGCGGGAGAGCCGATGCCGAGCACGCAGGAGAATCCGGCCTCGCCGGAAAGGATGACGGAGATCGCAATTGTAAAGTGGGGGGAAGCGGAATTCGGTCAGGCGGTCGTCAGCCGCTCGCAGCGGTTCGGGAGCGTGTATCCGGCACCGCTGGGCGAGTTCCCGGCAGGGGAGAGACTGCAAGCGTTCGTGGAAGCGTTCCGCGACGCGGAGAAAATGGAAGGCGTCCTGGATATAGGCAAGCCAGAGTTTGACGTGTCGTTCGTCGGCGAAGACGGCGAGGCGGACTTTCATCTGTGGTTGGGCTATCAGCCGGGCTCAAGAGGCTTATATACTTACGTAGAGGATACGGGAACGGGATATACGCTGACGGAGGAGCACACCGACCGGTTAAGGGAGCTGATCCGGTCGCTGGACTACACGCCGGATCAAGCTTCCGCAAACGGGGATATCGTGAACCTGCACGGCGAGCTGACCAACCTGGACAAGTGGACGCATTTCGTCGAGCAGGTCCGGGCAGGGAATCCGAGCGAGGCGCACTTGACGTCCTACACGATCGAAGGGGATCCGATTTTCGAAGATTTCATTTTCGACGGACAGGCGATCCAGTATACGTACGACAACACGATGGACGCTTTCGGCGCGCCGAAGAGATCGATCGATTACTGCAAAAATCTGGAGCAGGACGGCGGGCGCTACACGTTGTCCAAGTGCGGCAGCGAACAGCCGCGCGTCGTGCTGGAAGTGTTATAAGTTATAGTGAAACTCGTGTCGCCCGCTGCCGACGATCCGTTGGCCGTCAGGCAGGACCACGGTCGCCCGGGTATTCGCCGGAATTTCTACGGACAGCCGGACCATGTCCCCGTTTCTTTCCCATGCCGAGCGAATCGTTCCGTAGACCGACTCGTAGGAGGCTTTGGCGAACGAGAAGCCGCTCTTCGTGTCGGGATCGATGAGGATGTGCCGATAGCCGGGCTCCAGCTTGTCGATCCCGCCCAGGCGACGGTAAAGCCAGTCTCCTACGCATCCCAGCGCATAGTGATTGTAGGATACGTTCGTCGCCCGACCATCGGGCAAAATGGCCTGCCAAGCTTCCCAGATCGTGGTTGCGCCCTTCTCTACCGCGTAGAGCCAGGAGGGGCACTCGGTTTGCAGCAGCAACCGATAGGCGACAGGATGCCGATCGTTGTCGCACAGCACGTCGAGCAGGTAAGGCACGGACACGAAGCCGGTATCCAGCTTCCAGCCGTTGTCCCTGATCAGCGCAACCAAATGGTCGACCGCCTTGTCCCGAAGCCGGTCCGGCAGCATATCCATGTGCAGCGCCAGTACATAAATTCCTTGGAAGTGGGCGGTCAGCAGGCCGTCCTCCCGTACGTACCTTTTGGCGAAAGCTTGCCGAATGCGCCGATTCAGGCGTCTGTAATGAAGCGCGTCGTCGGCCTTGCCCAGAAGCTCTGCGATGTCGGCAAGAAGACGCGCCGAATGCGCATAGAAGCAAGTGGACACCAATTCTGCGGTCAGGTAGGCGCTTTTGCGCATATCGATCGCTTTCTCGCCGTCCCCCATGCTAAGGCTGGGGATCAGCCAATCTCCAAAGTGCAGTCCGGCCGGCTCCCACACCTCTTCCGGAGCCTCGCTTCGTATGAACTCCAGCCACTTCTTCATGGCCTCGTAATTGTCGCGAAGCACCTGCAAATCGCCATACTGCTGGTAAAGGACCCAAGGGAGGATGACGATGGCGTCTCCCCAGCCCGCTGACGAATAACCGTAAGGCTGCTTCAAGAAGCGCTTGAAGCCCTCCGTAAAAGGAACCACGCTCGGGATCCGGCCGTCTTCGAGCTGTTCGAATCGGACGTTGCGCAGCCAGCCGCTCAAAAAGGCGTACATCTCCATATTAAAGCAGGAGGTAGGCGCGAACGCCTGGATGTCCCCCAGCCACCCGGCCTTCTCCCGCTGCGGGCAGTCGGTCGGAATCGAGACCATGTTGGATCGCTGGCTCCAGACGATGTTGGCCTGCAGCCGATTAATCCGGCTGTCGGAGCATTCGAAGCTACCCGAGGGACGAAGGTCGGAACCGATCACGATGCCGGCAAAGTCGTTCGGATCCAGAACTCCCGGATACCCCGTTATCTTGACGTAACGAAAGCCGTGGTAAGTAAACCGGGGCTCGAACTCCTCCGAGGCGTCGCCGCGCAAAATAAAAATGTCCTTCTGATCCTTGTTATTGCCGATAATATTATTGCGGAAGTTGCCCTGCTCGTCGAGGATCTCTCCATGCTCCAAGACGATTCTCGTCCCGGCCGGTCCGGAAGCTCGGAATCTCATTCTGCCTGCGATATTCTGACCCAAATCGATGATCGTTTCGCCCTTCGGAGACTCGAAGATCTGCAAAGGGCGTATGGCGGCGACGGCGCGCACCGGTTCCGCGTACTGGGCGGTAAGATGGTCATATCCGAAGGGAACAGGCGCTGCCTGCGCCCAATTCGAATCGTCGAAGCCCGGTTCGCTCCAGCCGTCCTGCCGCAAGCGCGCATCCGTCATTTCCCCGATAAACAAATCCGAGTAGACGATTTCACCGAAAGAACAACGGAACTGCTCGTCGCTGCGTATCGTCATGACGCTGCCGCCGACGGTCTCGATCTCCAGCTGCAGCAGCAAGGAAAGGCGGTCGCCGTAGCTGCAGCAATCGCCCGTCAGCCCGATTCGGCCTGCGTGCCATCCGTCGCCGAGCATGGCGCCCAGCGCGTTCGCTCCGACGCGCACCAGCTTCGTCACGTCGTACGTCTGATACTGCAGGCAGTTCTCGTAGGAGCTGAATTCCGGGGCAAGCTCCTGATCCCCGACCTTGCTCCCGTTGAGCTCGAGCTGATAAAGTCCGCGTGCGGTGGCATAGATCCGGGCTTTCTTTACCGATTCCCGGACCGTGAATTCCCGTCTAAGCAGAGGCGCCGGCTGCAGCTGCTCCTCGGAGGCGTTGACCTGTTCAGGCTCGATCCATTGGGCCGTCCAGTCCGCGGGTGAAAGCAACCCCATCTCCCACCACGCGTATTCGCTCCACAACGATTCGATCCCTCGTTCGTCCCAAACCTTCACCCTCCAGCAATAACGAACTCTAGACTGCAAGGGCGGACCTTCGTAAGGCACGAAAACCGATTGATCCGATTCGATCTTTCCGCTGTCCCAAACCGCCGTTTCCGGAAACAAGCCTTCAATGCCTACGACAATCCGGTACGCCGATTGCCGGATATTGCGCCTGTCCGCATGCAGCTTCCAACTAAAACGCGGACGCAAACGATCGATTCCAAGCGGATTGACGCGATTTTCCAGCCTAAGATCGGCAACGGCGGTCCGCCCGTCATCCGGTCCGCCGGCGGCCGGCAAATGGTCGTCCATGCTCCCGCCCCCCTTCATCCTTTAACCGCTCCGCTTGCAATGCCCTGCACGAATTGCCTCTGCAGCACAAGGAACAGGAGAACGAGCGGCAGCGAGCCGATGATGACGGCGGCAAAAATCAGGTTCCACTGATTAACGAATTCCCCTGTAAAGGAATAAATGGAAAGCGGAATCGTTCGGGAGCTTTTGCTCTGAAGGAACAGCAGCGGCACGAAAAAATCGTTCCAGATCGTCAGCGTGTTCATAATGAGCAGCGTGGATGTGACCGGCTTCAGGAGCGGAAATAAAATGGACCCGAACGTCCGATAGGGGCCGCAGCCGTCGATCAGCGCCGATTCCTCGATTTCCTGCGGGATGGACTTGTAAAAAGCGGTATACAGGAACACGGAGAAAGGCAGTCCGAGCGCAATGTAAATGAGCACAGGGCCTGCGAATTTGCCGATCAGGTTCAGCTGACTTAGCAGCTTGTATAAGGGAATCATCGCCATTTGGAACGGAATCATCATGCCGGACAGAAAGTACAGATAAGTGGCGGTCGCCCATTTTTTCTTGCGGCGCGACAGCGGATAGGCGGCAGCCGAGCTCAGCAGGATGATCAGGATAACGGCGGAGACCGAGATGACGACGCTATTGACCAGCGAGGTTCCCATCATCCCCTTTTTCCAGGCTTCCGAGAAGTTTGACCATTCGAAGGCGGTCGGAAGGCTCAAGGGGCCGCCCAAAAGCTGCTCCGGCGTCTTCAACGCCACGAAGAGGGCGATCAGAATCGGAACGAGCACGATGACGGCCCATAGAGCGAGAATCAGGGACAACAACCAACCGTTGCGTTCGCGAAGTGCCATGTCAGTGCTCGACCTCCCTTTTTCTTAATGCGAAAATCTGTATCATGGAGAAAATCAGAATGATCATGAACATGATGACGGCGATCGAGCTGGCGTATCCCATTCGATCGAAGGCAAAGGCTTGCCTGTACAGCAGGATGGACAGATTTTCGGTCGAGGTGCCGGGCCCTCCGTTCGTCATGACGAAGATCGTGTCGAAAACCTTGATGCCAACAATCATGTTGACCACGATATTCACCGTAAAGGAGGGAGCGATAAGCGGAAAGGTGACATTCTTGAACATGCTCCATTTTCCGGCCCCGTCCAGGTAAGCCGCTTCGTACACGTCCGAAGGAACGGACTGGAGCCCGGCGACGTAAATGATCATCGTAAATCCGACGAAATGCCAGACGCTGACGAAGATGACGCTATATATGGAAAGCCGGCTGTCGCCCAGCCAGTCCCGGGCAAGTCCGTCCAGTCCGAAAGCCTCCAGAAGCGTATTGAGGACTCCGTCGGAGGGGCTGTACACATAAGCCCAGATGTATCCGATCGCCAGAGCGCTCAGCATGACCGGAACCAGATACCAGACCCGCATGATCCGTTGGATTTTGCCCGTTCCCTGCATTCCGAGCGCCAGCGTCAAGCCCAGCGCGTTCTTGACGATCGTCAGGCAGACGGCGATGAGCAGCGTATTGCGGATCGCGTTCCCGACATCGGAATCGTTGAATAACCTAATGTAATTGTCTAATCCGATGAAGCGCGTTTCCGGGTTCAGTCCGTTCCAGTCGGTCAAGCTGTAGTAAAAACCGCTTAGGACCGGGACGACCAGAAACAAGGTGAAGACCGCAAAGGCCGGAAGAATAAACGTGATGTCGGTCCCGAATCTCTTCAAAATGTTCCCTCCTAAAATGGTTCTAATAAAATGCCGGACGCATGGCTGCGCCCGGCTTCGAAACGTATGCGCGAGTCGTTATTGCATGGAGGCTCCGTCCTGGAAAGCTTTGTCCATGGCTTTGAGCATATCCGGTATCGGGCGTCCCGCAAAGACGCTCTGAATCTGCTGCTGCATGACCAGTTGAACGGTATTCGGCCATACGGCGTCCAGGAAGTAATAGCTTCCGACCTTCAACGCTTCTTCCATCTCCTTCAGGGCCGGATCGAGATCGACCGTCACATCCGTAAATGCCGGGAACGAATTGACCGAGCTCAAGTAAAATTGGGCGATTTCCGGCCGCGTAAGGAACTCCATGTACTTCTTGGCTTCCTCGGGATGCTTGGTTTTGGCATAGACGCCGCCGAACAGGGACGGCATCGACGATACCCAGACGCTCTCCCCGGCTTTCGCGTACGGAAGCGGGAACATGCCCAGCTCGAGGTTCGGATTGGCTTCCTTGATCGCGGCGATGCGTCCGTGAAGCGTTACCGTCATAGCCACCTTCTCCGAAGCGAACATCTGCATCGCCTGATCGTTCGAGGTGCCCAATACGTCGCTGTTGAAAAAGCCCTTTTCGTTCAGCGCCATATAATCCTGCATCATTTGCTCCCAGACGGAGCCGGTGAACTGCTGCGTGCCGGCGTACATGTTCTTGTCGAAATCCGGGTTGTCCCGATAGATGGCGGACGGCGCCATCGCGTAGGGAATCATTTGCGTGACGAATTGATCCTTTAACCCGAGGCCGAGCGGAACGACGCCGGAATCTTTGATTTTGCGGCTCGCCTCCAGAAACTCGTCCCAGTTGGTCGGTACGGCGATGCCGAGGTCATTGAATATTTTTTTGTTGTAGATGACGCCGATCAGATTTTGCCGGTTGGGCAGGCCGTATACCTTGCCGTCTTTGCTGGCCGTCTCCCTGGCGGTATCCGTCAATCTCGCCACCCAGGGCTGATCGCTCAAATCCATCAAGTAGCCGGCCTTCACCAGCGAATCCTTTTTCGTTCCGGCGAAGATGGTGAAGATGTCCGGAGCGTCGCCGGAAGCGAGCTTCGTTTTGATGACGGTTTCAAACTGATCCACGGGAGCGGTCTGCAGCTCGATCCGGATTCCCGGGTTTTCCTCTTCGAACCGGCGGTTGACCTCCGGCATATAAGTCGTATCGGAGGTGTTCGCCATATACATGTTGAGCACCACCTGCTCCTTTTGCTCTCCGGGAGCCGCGGCTCTCTTTTCTTCCGTTGAGCCGCAGGCCGTGGCCGTCAGCGCCAGCAGCGCGACAAGCAGGAGCGCGGCTTTTCCGGTGAAACGTCGATGTTGTCTCATTTTCTGTGATCCTCCCTTTTGACTTGAACGCAATCCTATTATTGCGGATAAAGCCCGAGCTTGAAGTCCTGCTTATTTTCCATTCCGGGGGGAATTTTTTTTCTGTTTGCCGTATTCGCTGGGAGTTATTCCGTACGTTTTCTTGAAAAGCTGACTGAAATACTTGGGGTCCTCGTAACCGATGCGTCGGCTTATATCCGACAGGCTTAAAGTGCCGGTCTCCAGCAGCGCTCGGGCCCGTTCCATTCGAATTTCCAGCAAGTAATCGGAAAAGTTGACGCCAAGCTCGTTTTTGAACACTCTGGATAAATACCCGACGCTGACATGGTGATCCTTGGCGAACTGCTGCAAGGAGTCGGGAGCCTCGAACGCGTGCTTGACCCGATGCATCAGCAGCTGCACAAGCTCGCGCGCATCCAGATGGCTGGTCCCTAACCGGTTGACGTAACCGGCAAGCTTGCGCTCCAGCCAATCTCCCAGCTCCGCATAGGAGACGGAACTCCCGACGGCCGCCGAAATCTCGTGGTGCTCGGCGATCTTGGATCCGAGGGAGCGGGTTAGGCTGAATTGCAGAGCAATCAGCATATCCGTAAGGAAAACGGTCAAATCCTTCATCGTGACGCTGCGGAGCCGAAGCTCCTGCAGGATCGCGTTCAGCTCGTCCCGCGCTTTTCGCAGTTCCCTTTTGGTCAGGTAGATTTCAAGCACTCTGGCCTTATCCCAGACCGAAGCGAGATCGGCGGGGACAGCCTGATACAGCGGGCCGGTCAGCGTACTGTCCTCCAGCCTCATCTGCCGTCCGATGCGTTCGAGCGCGTGCCCGTAGGCGGAAAACAAAGCTTCGCCAGCCTCCTTCACCTGGTAGGTCGTATGCACGAAGGGGCATTGCCGCTTGGCGGCCTCGTGTATGCCTCTTGCCCAATCGGCAGCTCCGTGCAGTACCGATTCCCTGGACGGGCACGGAATGATCGCGCATTGCGTTTGCGCATCGGGAAAGACGATTCGGGCGCCGGAAGGAAGACCCTCCGGCCGTTCTCCTCTTCCCTCCGGCATCCGGCCATCCGCAGTATCCCGATTTCTTAAGGCAGATACGACGATAACGCCATATTCCTCGGTCATGCGCTCCTCCTGCTCGACGGTTTGTCCCAGCAGTTCGCGCGTCAGCATCCAATCGCTCAGCCTTCGATTTTTGTCCCTATCTTCGCGAAGCTCGAGTAGCGTACGATCAATCGCCTGATACAGGGCTTCTTCCTTCAGCGGCTTTAGCAAATACTCTTTAACTCCCAACTGCATTCCTTGGCGGGCGTAGGCAAAGTCGTCGTAACCGCTGATCAGGATAGCCGCCATATCGGGAAACTGGGGCTTCAGAGCCGCGATGAGCTCCAGGCCGTCCATTCTAGGCATGCGGATATCGGTAATCAGAAGATCCGGACGGACTTTGCGGCAAAGCTCCAGAGCCTTGAAGGCGTCGGATACGGGATGCACCCGATAATCGGACAGGTAAGGCTCAAGAAGCAGCTTGATTTCTTCCAGCGCCATGGCTTCGTCTTCCGCGACGATTATGTTCATGATGGTTGTTCCTCCAGACCCTGTCTTATGGTATCGTCCGGAACGGCGAGTCTCACCCGAAAGCCGCGGTCCGGAGCGCCGTCGACCTGGATTCCGAACGGCTCCCCGAACAGAAGCCGCACTCTGCGCTGCACGTTGACCAGACCGATGCCCAATCCTTCGGCTTTGCCGTTCCGGCTATTCGGACTTTCGTCCTCGGGACTCTTCTCGAGCCGGCTTCGAAGGTCCGCCAGCCGTTCCTCCGAAATTCCCGGTCCCGTATCGGACACCTCGATCAGAATAGCCCGAAGGTCAAATCCCTCGCTCTCGCTTCGAACGATTCCCCGCTCGGCCCGGATTTCGACCGCGCACGCTTCCAGGCTTTGTTCGACTCCGTAGATCACCGCGTTTTCAACCAAGGGTTGGAGAGTCAGCCTGGCTATGCGGCACGCCAGCAGCGGTTCGGGCACATGGCAGCGGAAGATCAGCTTGTCCGAGAAACGCAGCTCCTGAATGCGCATATAATTTTGGATGTAGTCCAACTCCTCGCCCAAGGAAACCGTTCGCTTCCAGTCCTTCAGGCTGTAGCGGAACAAATCCGCCAATGAGCCGATCATCAGGCCCACGTCCGGAAGTCCGCGCTTGCGGCAAAGCGCTTTCATAATATTGAGCGTGTTGAACAGCATATGGGGATTGATCTGCGCCTGAAGCGCTTGAAGCTGGGAGTCCTTTTCGCGCAATTCGGACTGGTATACCCGATGGAACAGATGATCCACGCTTTCCAGCATAATATTGAAAATGCGCGAAAGCTGGCTGATTTCATCCCGATTGCCTTTTTCGAGCAAACGAACCTTAAAATCTCCCATCTCTACCCGCTTCATGCTGACCATGACTCTGGACAAGGGCTTGGTCATGCCGGAAACCAGGTAATAGGAGCATGCGGAGACAATAACCAGAAATACGGCGCCCAGCCACATCAGCATACTTCTGATTTTAATAGACTCCTTGATCGCTTCCGTATAGGGAAGAATGGATACCGTCCGCCATTTGGTGTTGGACGACGAGGCGGCGGCGTAGAGATAGCGTTCCCCGTCCCATTGGAGGATGCCGGACGGATCGGCCAGCCCCTCAAGCGCGTCCGCGTCCATTTGGCGGCCTGTGAGCTGCCCGCGATTATCGAACATAACATGGCGGTCCTGAAGGACCACATATCGCGGGGCGATTTTTTTGTCGAGGGGGTATTCGTTCCCGATCACGGCCTGGAACAGCTCGATCTGCAGATCGAGCTTCATGAAGGCCAGTCTTTGGCCGGACTCTACGTCGTTAATCGGTCTGACGAGCGAAAACACCTGACGCGGCTTCAGCATCGGGGTCGTCTCCCGGCCGGTCGGCATATAGAGCAGGACCGGAGCGCCGTTCCCGGACATGATTTCATACCAGGGCTCTTCGCGGACGGAAAATCCGGGACGGGGGCTGTCCCCGTTCGAGAGACTGAAGACCCGTCCGTCTTCGGCGTAAATGTATACGCCCTGGATGAACGGCCACGGGGACGACAACAGCAGCATGCGGTAATTTAATTCGTTGACGTCCTCCTGCGAGCCCAGCACAGACGGTTTATTCAATACCCTCTGGATAATAGGATCGCTTAACATCGAAATGGACAGTCTTTCGATATTCGTCATATGAACGTCTACGGTCTTAATCATCTGTCGGATGGTCGTGTCCATCAGATCCTCGGTCCGATTTTTGTAGTCCTTGCTCATTTTCAAATAGACCAACGTTCCGATCACGATAAGGCTGATTAAAAAAACAACCGATAGGGCCGCCGATATTTTATTTTTCAGACGCCAATCTGCCCAACTTGCCATGGCCTTGATCCCAGTCCTTTCGAAAGGCATTCAAAACGCATTCATCGTCTAATGGACACCGAAGGGGTTTTTGCTTGATCTATCATAATCCAAGCTTGAAATGGCGTATAGGGGCCTATGGATTTGCGACGAATACAAATGATGGAAAGCCCGATTCGGGCGGAGGGGGGATTCGGACCTCATGAAGAGGGCCGCTCTGCGGGGGAGCGGCCCGGTTAAGGACTGTTTTACTGAGGGCGAATGCGGACGACGCCGATCTCGACGGCATTGATGGCAATGGAATTGCCGCCCTGATTGTTGGAAGCGCTGGCGGTCTGTCCGACGTTGATGCGGGTTTTGCCGTTGTTCCACTTTTTCACGTTTTTGGCGGTTTTACGCGGCATGGCGAATCTCTCCTCTCTTTATGTGCTATCTGCGGCGTTTGGACTGCTTCGAAATTTGAATATTCAAGGCGTTGCTGGCCAGCGCGTTGCCCTGAACGGAATGCGCGTCGGCCCGTTGGTAGATTTGAATGACGATATATTGATTTTTGCCGATGCGGTAACGGTAGGATTTGATTCGGGTATGGTTCACGTTCAGCCTCCTTGCTCTGCGGATAGGGTATCGTATGCGGAGTCCGGTCAAGCCGTCGCGGCATTTGGAACGGAATATAGCCAAATAAGCCCATCGCTCGGATATGGAGCGAGGGCTTATTCGCGCGATGCCGGCTAAGGCGTCACTTGTTCGTGCTATGCTGCTTGCCCGGCAGATGCTTGCCGCTGCTTTCTCCGCCGTTGCCCTTGGATTGACGTTTGCGGTTTCTGCGGTCCTTGTCTTGGGTATCGTGCAATTTCTCGACGAATTCGTGCGTATTGTCCATGCGAAACGAGAAGCCTCCTTCGTATGCGGATCTCGTTTATACGATGCCCAGCGAATGCGGCGAGGATACCGAAATAAAGGGAGAGGCGCGGGCCCTCAACTCAGAGCGGATAGAAGCGTCTTTTGCATTACTTGAACTCGATGGATCCGGCCAGTTCCGCTCCGTTTTCTCCCGCATGGTAAACCGACAGAGTCTCCTGTCCGTCGTCTACGACGAGGTAAGGGCAGCAATCGAACAGGATCAGTCCTCTCAGTTCTCCTTTGACCCGAATCGATTCGTGGAAACCTTTTTTCAGATCCGTAAAATCGTTGGCGGTGTAAGCGACGACCTCGTTGCCGATCCTCTCGGCGTAGTGATGTCCGGTTCTGCTCACGACTTTGTCGCGCGGAGCGGCATGGACCCGTCCGCTGAAGTAGGCGTCCACCGTATCGGTTTCTTTGCCTACGGCGAATTCCGGCCAGAGATCGCTGAACACCATGTAGCCGTTCTTGTCGTTCTTGATCAGGATCATCGGAACCTGCATCGGGCCGTACGGGAGGACGAACAAGTCTTGAAGCTCTCCGATGCGGTCTTTGCCTTTCGTCTGGTACAGCTGACCGCTCTTGTCGTAGACGTACACTTGCTTCTCGATCTGGACGGCGGCGAAGTCTCCCTCCGTCTGTACGGAGGCTTTCAGGGCGCTTGATGCCGGGGTTGCGGCATGGGCAAGCGCGGGGACCGACAGGGCGCATGCAAGCGCGGCGGCGGTCATGAAACGGACGGTTTTTTTCATGTTCTCAGTATCTCCTTTAGTTATCTTGATCCGGACAGCCTTGATCGCTGGCGATCCTGGCTTCGATCAGATCCTTCGAGGAGTATTATAGTCTGCTTGTTGTAATGGCGGTAAGTTACTGCCGTCACCGTTTTAGTCACGTTACGGTCATGTCGCGCCCGGCCGCCCCGTTCGGAAGACGAACGCTACTCATTAAATAAGGATACAGCAAGATAAGTCCCGCCACGTAAAGCGCCGCCGCGAAGTAAGCGGGCAGCAGGTGGATGAAGTCCCGGTATCCGATGCTGAAATGCACGCTAAGACCGGCGACGAACGCCGGCGATCCGCCGGCAAGCAGCGTCCACCAGAGCCAGCGTTGTCCTTGCTGAATTCCCCACAGGGCGAGAATGAGCAGCATGACGGCATCCGCGAACAAAGCTCCGCCGAAGCCGGCCCGGTCGTGGGCGATCAAGGGGATCAAGCGCGGATTGGCCGCTTCGAGCTCAGCCGCGGTCACTCCCATGAAAGCCAAGTCCTGGGGAACGAACACGGTCGTAACTCCGACGCCCGCGATGACGAGTCCGCCGACGCTTAGAGAGACGCCCAGGGTGACAAAGCAGAGTTGGCCCCACAGCCCGAGCCGCCACTCTTTGCCGTTACGCAGGTTCACCGGCTCGTGCAACGGCCGGTCGGGATTGCGGCGCATCGCGAGTAGGAACATCGGGAACAGAATAATCGCCGCCGCCGCGTGCAGCGGATCGAAGAAGCCGTATCCCAAGTACAGAAAGAAGCTCGGGAAGCCGACGGCTCCGGAGGTCAGCACTGCCGTTCGCGCCCAATGCTGGCCCTGTCTCATCCCGTATTTGCCCAATCGGTAATAGAGAATGCCGATGGAAATCATCGTTCCCGCGAGCGTGATCCGGTCGTGGGACATGAAGTGAAGCAGATGCTCGTTGATTCGGCTGACTTCGTCGCGCGTCATCCCCAAGTAGTCTTCGTCGTAAGGCAGCAGCACCGACGATTCCGCGATGAGCCATGCGGCGATGCCCCCGATGATCATGCCCAGTCCGAGCAGGCACATCCATCCCCAATGCTTCCAGAAGGAAGGGGGCTCGGGCGTCGGTTGATCGGCTACACGTTTATGAATAATCGCTTCGTTGATTCTCTTCGGCAGCCCCGGGCCTGAGTGGACGAGCCCGCTGTTCAAGAGAAGCTGGTCGGCCCCGGCCCGAAGCGCCTCGATGGCGTCTTGCGGCTCGTGGATGCCTGCGGCCGAATGGATCAGCCAGCTTCCCGTGGGGAATAGCTCGCGAATCAGCTTGATTTTGTTCAGCGCGGTTTGTTGGCTTGTCGTCCCGAAGCTTACGGGATTCCCGGATGATCGCATTGCGCCTCCGATGACGCATCCGCTCCATAGCTCGCGGTCCAATAAGGGCAAGATCCGCCAGAACTGCTCATCTGGGAAATCCAGAGGGATGTAGATGAAAAACAGTTGCGGCAAGGGTATCGGCAAGCCGCGAACGAAGGCCGGGAACCGCTGCACTTGTGCGAGATTCTCCTCGAAGCCGCGTTCCGAGGACAACGCTTCCACGTAAAAGCCGACGGCTTTCGTCAGGCAGAAGATGTCGACGAGAGTTCTTAGTTGCTCTGTCGCTTGCTCGACAGACGAGCCCGGTTCCGGTGCTATCCGAACGAACCGCGGCAAGGCGTCTTTGGCGTCTTCCAGTATCCGGAGAGAACGGATCAGGCCGGGATTCTCGTATTCGTGCGGGTAGACGATCGTTCCCGTTTTTCGTTCGTTCAGGATCGGATCGCTGCTGTCGATCGGACGTACCGTCACCGGCCCGACTTCGATGAACCCGAAGCCGAATTGCGACAACGCCCGATGGGCGGTCCCGGACGGATCGACGCTTCCGGACAGGCCTAACGGCGTTTGGACGGGCAGCGTCGCGATTTGGTCTTGCAGCAAGGGGGAAGGTTCCATATGGCCCAGCGTCTTGATCAGGAATGTTCCGCCCGGAATTCGGCTGATGCGCCCCATCGCGCCCAACGTAAAAGCTCGGGCCGCTCTGGACGGCAGCCGGGACAGAACGGGCTTAAACAACGTTTGGTAAGACCAATCCGGCACGCTATCCACTCCCAGTAACATGGTCAGCAAAAGTATACCATATCCGAAAGGATGAGGGTGGGGCGCACCCGATGCTATCAGGTTAAGGTTAAAATTGGTCGTCCCCCAAGCGGTAGAGCTAAGGCCAAAAAAGTACCTCGATGGTGGCGGGACGGGAGCGCGGAGGCCAAAAAAGTACCTCGATGGTGGCGGAACGGGAGCGCGGAGGCCAAAAAAGTACCTCGATGGTGGCGGAACGGGAGCGCGGAGGCCAAAAAAGTGCCTTGGCGGTGGCGGGACGGGGGCATGGAGGCCAAAAAAGTACCTCGATGGTGGCGGGACGGGAGCGCGGAGGCCAAAAAAGTGTCTTGGCGGGCCGTACGAGACCGCGCATATGAAGGAACGGGTGGCAGGTCTACCGTTCGGCGAGGTTGTCGTCCCAGAACGAACCTGATAAGATTCGAGTAGGCTACACGAATCCATTCGAGCGATAGGAGACAGACGTCCGACATGAAATTTGCCGTGCAATTTTTATCGTTTTTCGTTATTCATAACGAGGGTTCCGACTCGGACGGTCCTAAGAAATATAAACATTACCAGACGCTGACGCACGAGGAATACCAGGACAGCGAACTGAAGGCGTTCCTCGACGGGGAATTCAAGCGCATTGCCAAACGGAAGGCCGAGATCAACGCGGTGTCCGAGAACGTGCCGACGAAGATCGGAAGGTTCATCGTGGAGCCGGGGCACGACCTGACGAGCAACCCGAACTACAACCTTTTTCAACGGTTAAGAACCGCTGTCGACAAAACGGAGTTCCACAACTTCAGCGATGACGTTCTCCGTTTATACATGGATACCAACTCGGTGCGGGGAGGCGCGTTCGTCCTGGCGACGGCGAAGCTGAACGAGCTGTACGACGATCCGTTCCTGTTCCTGTTCAAGTGCGACTTCGAGTCGAAAATCGCCCGCGTATCCGACGAGCGCAGCCTGATCACGCAGGTCGAGATGGCGATCAACGCCAAAAACATCAAAGCGATCCAATACCCGCATATGCCTGAAGAAGGCATGATCGAGGAGTGGGAGCTCAAAATCCATCAGGCTTCCCACGCGCGGTATTTCGAGGATTTCCTGAAGTACGTCAGCTATGAGAAGTCGAAGCCGGAGATCGTCGCGGACCAGGTGATGGAGATGGTTCACCAGTACATGGAGACGAAGTGGCAGGCGGCGGACATTCCGTACTACGACGCAGGCCCGGAAGAAGAGGAGGCCGCTGCGAGCGTTCCGGCGACGGAAGAAGTGGCGGCCATGAGGCAGGAGAAGCAGCAGTTTGATGTGTGGGCGGCAGGCGAGAAACGGGAGCTTCAGGAGAAATGGAGCCACGACCACGTCATGGAAGCGACCAAGCAACTCGTGGAGCTGCAGCCGGATTTGGAGCTTAGATTCAAACTGGACGACATCCTGATCAAAGGACATATGGACGACTACGGCAGCAATATCCACATTGCCCGCATGAACGGACGGTATATCGTCCTGATCGAAGGGGATGCGTTCCAGTTCGAGAAGGGCGTATCGCCGATCGAGCTTCTTCATCCGGAGGAAATGCAGGATGTGCTGCAGCGGGTCGGCAATGGAGTGCGCAGACGGGAGATCGGCGAGGCTCCTTCTTTGGATTAGAGTGGACGATAAGCTTTAAAGGCGGCGATAACGTTCTATCGAGGCGATGCTCTCTATGAATCTTGAATATACCGAAACGAACGCGAAAAAAAGAATAGCATTAGGAACGAAGTTTAGGCTTGCCCATCTGATCGAGCGCGATTGGGGCGTGTGGAAATATGCGTTAGCTTCGATGTGGGCGCTCGATTGCGCGGCTGTGTCCGTCTCGGCGCTCGGCATGCCTACGGGGCTGGGCAGACCGTTCGATATCGGGGCGGCGCTCGCCCTGAACGCGGCGGGCATGGCGCTGGCGGCCTGGATTGTCGCCGTCCTTCTCGCTCTTGCGGGAGCAGATAAGCTTCCCCGATTCACGGTGGGCGGTGCGATCTACACGGGCGTGCTTGCGTACTTCGTGCTGTATTTCTCCGAACTGGGTTGGAAGGCGTCCTTGGCGATGGCAACGACGATTACGTTGGCCGCTTGCGGGATCGGACTTCTCGTCGGGTTCATCGTCAGGAAAGGCGCGCGAAGCAGAAGGATCGCGATTGGCACGCTTGCCGTCGTCGCGGGGCTGACCGTCCTGCCGACGGTTCCCTCCTTCCTCTCCGGCGGTTCCGCAACCGATATGGACGAAGCGGCGGACGCGGGGGATTCGGGGGTGCTTGAAGTGAGAGCTCTGGCTTCGCTTCCGTCCGACCCTTCTCAGCCAGGCAGCTACGTCTACCGTCAGTTCACGTATGCCAGCGGCAAAGATAAGCATCGCGCCGAATTCGGCAAGGATGCGGAACTGCTGTCCCCATCCGTCGATGCCTCCGCCTATATCGAACATTGGCCTTGGCTGCGGCAGCAGTTCTGGGGCTTCGACGAGACGGCGCTGCCGCTGAACGGCAGAGTGTGGCTTCCCGAAGGAGACGGGCCATACCCGATCATGCTGATGGTGCACGGCAATCATTTGATGGAGGACTTTTCCGACGAGGGGTACGGTTATCTGGGCGAGCTGTTGGCGAGCAGAGGAATTGCGGCCGTGTCCGTGGACGAGAATTTCGTCAACTATTCCGTCTGGTCGGGCATTCCCGAACAGGATATGAAGCTGCGCGCGTGGCTGCTGCTGCAGCATGTCCGGCTTCTTCAGTCGTATTCCGAGGAATCAGACACGCCGTTCTACGGGCGAATCGATCTCGGCCAGATTGCGCTGCTCGGACATTCACGCGGAGGTCAGGCGGCGGCGATGGCGGCGGATGCGCAGCGCTGGTTCGCGGACGATCCGTCCGTGCCGGACGCGGCTTCCTACGAGATCCAAGCCATTATCGCGCTTGCGCCTACGGATACGGAGGTCGACGGAGAACGGCCTCGCTTGCAGGACGTTTCCTATTTAACGCTGCAAGGCGCCAAGGACGCCGATCTGGTGAGCTTCTACGGGGATAGGCAGTATGGTCGCGTGGATTTTTCCGGAGACGATTCCGCATTCAAGGCGTCACTCTATATCGAGGACGCAAACCACAGTCAATTCAACACAACGTGGGGGCGCTCGGACAACGCGATGCCTGCGGGGTTGTTCATACGGCCGAAGCATCTGCTCCCGGCAGAGGAACAGCGTCGGATAGCTCAGATATACGTGTCCGCCTTCGCGGAAACGGTGTTTCATCGGTCGCTGGAATACGACGCATTGTTCCGCGACTATCGGGCAGGTTCCGCCTACCTCCCGGGTACGCGTTACTTTAATCAGTATGAGAACGGGGATTTCCGGAAGCTGATCGATTTTTCCGGAGAGGATCCGATCAGGCCTTCAAGCGATGTAGCCGCCGAGGCGTCTGGTCTGACCGATTGGCAGCATGCGAACGCGCTAGACCGCCAAGGAGAAGGCAAAGCGGACAAAGGCGTCGAGCTTGGATGGCAGGAAGAAGGCTCATATACGCTCGTTCTCGGCCCGGCCTTACGGGAAAGTCCTGAAGAGGAGGACCTGCTTCTGTTCTCTCTGGCGAATATGAGCCGGGTATTGGAAAAGGAGCTCCTCCAAGAAGAGGACTTGGAGGAGCTCGAAGCGCTTGAGGAAGCGTTGGAATCAAGCTTGTCGATCGAGATCGAGCTGGAGGACAGTTCCGGGAATTCGGCAAGACTTCCGCTGGATCTGTTCATGGTGGCGGAGCCGCCGGTGGAGACTGAGTTCACCTGGCTGCCCGCGCTCGAGCCGGTGCTAGCCAAGGGGAAGTTCAAGGATGCGGAAGAGCCGGTCTACCAGACGTACGAGCTGCCGCTTAAAGAATTCGTGGAAGAGAACCCCGACTTCGATCTGTCCGAGTGGGAGCGGATTACGTTCCATTTCAACGAAGGACCCGGCAAGGTGATGCTGGACAGTGTCGGCTTGATGGCGGGGTGAGCATTGTGAGGCAACGAGCTATGCAGGATTGGCCTTCGGCCCGCGGCTTACAGCACCGCCAAGGCACTTTCTTGGCCTTCGGCCCGCGTCCACGGCACCGCTAAGGCACATTCTTGGCCTTCGGCCCGCGTCCACGGCGCCGCTAAGGCACATTCTTGGCCTTCGGCC
>NZ_JBEPYQ010000030.1:33650-67988 GCF_041641335.1 Cohnella sp.
CGCGTCCACGGCGCCGCCAAGGCACTTTCTTGGCCTTCGGCCCGCGTCCACGGCGCCGCCAAGGCACTTTCTTGGCCTTCGGCCCGCGTCCACGGCGCCGCCAAGGCACTTTCTTGGCCTTCGGCCCGCGTCCACGGCGCCGCCAAGGCACTTTCTTGGCCTTCGGCCCCCGCGGCCTTGTCGTCCTGAATCGCGATTGCCCCTACGGGACAGCCCTTCGCATAAATTCTCACGCCAACCTTACCGCCACTCCACGACCTCCGAAAGCTCGCGTCTCGTCTTGTCGCGGGGCTCGCGGACGCGGTAGCCGAAGGCGACCATGCAGGCAAGGTTGAAGCGGAACCCGTCGTCGATCCCTTCTTCCCGTAAAATGCGGGCGATCGGCTCGCGTTCGAAGCCTTCGATCGGGCAGGAGTCGATGCCGACGAGAGCGGCCGCCGTCATCATGTTGCCGAGCGCGATATAGGTTTGCTTGCCGGCCCAATCGTCGATAGCGCCTTCGCGTCCCAGCAGGGCGAAGTCGGACTCTAGGAACTTGCGGTAGACGCGCTGCTTGTTCGCCGCCGCTTCCGGAGGCAGCTTCTGGACATCCGTCATAATCGATCGAACGTAGTCTGAATCGTCAAGCATCTCCCCGGCGTTCCGAGCGAAAATCAGCACGAAGTGGCTGGCCGTCGGCAGCGTCTTCTGAGCGCCCCAAGTATGCGCCCGCAGCTTCTCGCGATGTTCGGGATTTTGCAGCACGACGAACTTCCAAGGCTCGAAGCCGTAGGAGCTGGGAGACAGCCGAGCCGTCTCGAGTAGGAAGGCGAAGTCATCCTCGGGGATCTGGCGCGCCGGATCGAACTCCTTGCAGGCATGGCGGAACCGGTACGCTTCCAATACGGTTTCTTTATCGACAAACATTTGAAGATTCCTCCTTTACGGATATTATTGTATAACTAAAGGTGAAGGATGTGGAGTACGCACATTTATGTGGTATAGTATCCATTTTTATACCTGGAGGCGGAGAAATGAAGCGGCAAGAGGGTGGGGCATTGGACGGATGCGGCAAATCGGAGAAGTTCTTTTGCGACGTGGAGGCGACTTTGTCGGTGATCGGGGGCAAGTGGAAGGGCATCATTTTGTACCATCTTCTGGAGGGGAAGAAACGCTTCAATCAGTTTCGCAAGCTGATGCCGGGCGTTACCCAGCGCATGCTGACGCTTCAGCTCCGTGAGCTGGAGAACGACGGTGTCGTATCGCGTAAAGTCTATACGGAGGTGCCGCCCAAGGTGGAATATTCGCTGACGGAATTCGGACGGACGCTCGAGCCGATCATCATGAGCATGAAAGATTGGGGAGCGGAATATTCCAAAAGGCTGCGAAATGGACTATAATAAAACCTACAAGTAAATCCGATTGCTGTGAGATGAAGAGAACAGCTGCCAGGCAGGTGCGAACTCCCCGAGTCCGTGTCCGATTCGGCAGCTTTTTTTGCATTTTTCGGCGGTAAAGCCGGGGAGGGGTGAGAGGCAGATGGGCTTATTGAAGAAGCATTCGGTCATTCCGGCCGTTCGCAATATGAAGGAATTCGAGCAAGCGCTTGCTTCGCCGCAGGAAGTCATCTTTTTGCTGGAGGGAGAGCTGATCCACCTCCAAGGCATCGTCTCGAGCGCCAAGCAGGCGGGGAAGAAGATGTTCCTCCATCTCGACATGGTGAAGGGGATCAAGGACGACGAAGCTTCGATTCATTTTCTGTCCAAGGCGATCAAGATCGACGGCGTCATCAGCACCCGGACCTCGAGTCTCATCCATGCGAAGAAATACGGGCTGATGGCGATCCAGCGCGGCTTCCTGATCGATTCCCACTCGGTTAAGACGATTATCAATTCGGCGGCGCACGTCAATCCGGATTACATCGAAATTCTGCCGAGCTACTCTCACCCGAAGATCGGGATCATTCAGCGCGAGACCGGCATCGATATTATTCTTGGCGGATTTATCGACGGGCCCGAGGATCTGCCGCCGCTGTTCGGAGCCGGGGCGATCGCGGTGTCGACAAGCCATGCGAGCATGTGGAAATAAGTCCGGTTAACCGGGTATTGGGAGGAATATAGCGTTGGAAAAGTACATTCTGTCATTGGATCAAGGCACGACCAGCTCGCGGGCGATTCTGTTCGATCATGAGGGACGGATCGTGCGCGTGGCTCAGCAGGAGTTCAAGCAATATTTTCCGAAGCCGGGCTGGGTGGAGCATAACGCGAACGAAATCTGGGGCTCCGTCCTCGCGGTCACCGCGACGGTGCTGTCGGAATCGGACGTCAAGCCCGAGCAGATTGCCGGCATCGGCATTACGAATCAGCGCGAGACGGCGGTCGTGTGGGACAAGGAGACCGGAGTTCCGATCTACAACGCGATCGTCTGGCAGTCGCGGCAGACGGCCGACATTTGCGAAGAGCTGAAGGAAGCGGGCTTGAGCGAGACGTTCAGAAATAAGACGGGCCTGCTGATCGACGCGTATTTCTCGGGGACGAAGGTTAAGTGGATTCTCGATCATGTGGAGGGAGCCCGCGAGAAAGCCGAGCAGGGCAAGCTGCTGTTCGGAACGATCGATACGTGGCTGGTCTGGCGCTTGTCCGGACGGCGCGTACACGTGACCGATTATTCGAACGCGTCCCGCACGCTGATGTACAACATTCACGAGCTGCGCTGGGACCCGGAGCTGCTGAAAATTTTGACGGTGCCCCAGTCGATGCTGCCCGAGGTGAAGCCTTCGTCCGAGGTGTACGGGCTGACGGATACGCATCATTTCTTCGGGTGCGAGGTTCCGATCGCGGGCATCGCGGGAGACCAGCAAGCGGCACTGTTCGGTCAGGCATGTTACGAGAAAGGAATGGCCAAAAACACGTACGGAACCGGCTGCTTCATGCTGATGAACACGGGCGACAAGGCGGTCGCGTCCGATCACGGGCTGCTGACCACGATCGCTTGGGGAATCGGCGGCAAGGTGACTTACGCGCTGGAGGGCAGCATTTTCGTCGCCGGTTCGGCCATTCAGTGGCTGCGCGACGGTCTGCGCATGTTCGCCGACGCCAAGGACAGCGAGCGCTACGCGGCCAGAGTCGAATCGACGGAAGGAGTCTACGTCGTGCCGGCCTTCGTCGGGCTCGGGACGCCGTACTGGGACAGCGATGTTCGAGGCGCCGTGTTCGGGCTGACGCGGGGCACGACAAAGGAGCATTTTATCCGGGCGACGCTGGAATCGCTCGCGTATCAGACCAAGGACGTGCTGGCGGCGATGGAGGCGGATTCGGGGATCAATCTGAAAACGCTGCGCGTAGACGGAGGCGCGGTGAAAAACGACTTCCTGATGCAGTTCCAGAGCGACGTGCTGGGAGCGGCGGTAGAGCGTCCGGTCGTGGGCGAGACGACGGCGCTCGGGGCGGCCTACTTGGCGGGGTTGGCGGTCGGTTTCTGGGAAAGCACGGACGAGATCGCGCGGCAATGGAGCGTCGACCGATCGTTCGAGCCCGAGATGGACGCCGAAGAGTCGGCGCGCCGGTACGCAGGCTGGGGCAAAGCGGTGAAAGCGGCAATGGTTTTCAAATGATCGCCGGCGTGGTAAAGTAGAGATAAGTAAATACATCGGGTCAGAGATGAGGAGAGACCGCTTCACGTTATGCGTAATTGAGCATAATGTGTTTGCGGTCTCTTTTTCTATACCTGGCGAAAAGAGGGATACGTCATGAAGGAACGCGCATTCGCAGGACACGGCCGCACATCGGTCTTCGTGAGGATGCAGAAGGAAGAGTACGACTTGCTGGTGATCGGGGGAGGCATTACGGGAGCGGGAATCGCGCTGGACGCGGCCAGCCGCGGCTTGCGCACGGCGGTTGTCGAGATGCAGGATTTCGCGGCGGGCACGTCCAGCCGATCGACGAAGCTCGTGCACGGCGGGCTGCGCTATTTGAAGCAGTTCGAGGTGAAGATGGTCGCGGAGGTCGGCAAGGAGCGGGCCATCGTGTACGAGAACGGGCCGCACGTGACGACTCCGGAATGGATGCTGCTGCCGATCTACAAAGGCGGCACGTTCGGTTCGTTTTCCACGTCGATCGGGCTTCGGGTATACGATTATTTGGCAGGGGTCAAGCGAAGCGAACGGCGGAAAATGCTGAAAGCGGGAGCGACGCTGCAGAAGGAGCCGCTGTTGAAAAAGAACGGGCTGCTCGGAGGCGGATACTACGTGGAGTATCGGACGGACGACGCCCGGCTGACGATCGAGGTCATGAAGCGCGCGGTGGAGTTCGGGGCGACGGCCTTGAATTACGCGAAGGTGGAGAAGCTCGTCTATGATGGAAACGGACGAGTATGCGGGGCAAGCGTGACGGATCTGCTCACGGGGGAGACCGGCGAGGTGCGAGCCAAGGCGGTCGTGAACGCGACGGGGCCGTGGGTCGACACGCTGCGGGAGATGGATCGCTCCAACCACGGCAAGAAGCTGCGGCTGTCCAAGGGCATTCATTTGGTCATCGATCAAAGTCGCTTTCCTCTTCGGCAAGCCGTATACTTCGATACCGACGACAAGCGGATGGTATTCGCCATCCCCCGCGACGGCAAGACGTACGTCGGCACGACGGATACGTTTTACGACGGGGACAAGGCGAATCCGACGATGACGGAGGCGGACCGCAAGTACGTCCTCGACGCGATCAACTTTATGTTCCCGGAGACGCGCCTTACGGAGAAGGACGTCGAGTCGAGCTGGGCGGGCATTCGGCCTCTGATCTATGAGGAAGGGAAAAATCCGTCGGAAATTTCCCGCAAGGATGAAATTTGGGAATCCGCATCCGGCTTGATCACGATTGCCGGAGGCAAGCTGACCGGTTACCGCAAGATGGCCGAGGATACGGTCGACTTGGTCGCTCGCAGGCTGCAGGGGCGCGTGCAGGCGGGAGCTTGCCGAACGAAGGGAATGGCGATCTCCGGGGGCGAAGTGGGCGGCTCTGCCAAGCTGGAAGCTTACGCTTCGCGGGTTGCAGTCGAAGGAAAGGCGGCGGGCCTGTCCGCCGAGGCGAGCCTACGGATCGCGCGCTTCTACGGCTCCAACGCGGAGCGGGTGTACCGCTATGGCGATGCCGCGGAAGCGGAAAGGCTCGGTTTGCCTTTGGATCTCTACATGCGGGTGAAGTATGCCGTAGAGGAGGAGATGGCCGCCAAGCCGGTCGACTTCTTCATTCGCCGCACGGGAGCTCTGTTCTTCGACATCGAGACGGTGCGGCGCTACAAAGCCGGCGTCATCGCGTTGATGCAGGAGCTGCTCGGCTGGAGCGACGAATCGGCTGCGCGCTATGCGGCGGAGCTGGACGACGCGGTTCGGGACGCTGTCGTTCCTCAGGATTTGCAGGGGGTAGGGGCGCGGTAAAATTAGGCAGGCCAGAACGGTGGCGGATTTTCAGCGATCATTCTGGCCTGTTTCTTCATTGCAATGAGGACAAATTTGAAAAGTGTTATTCAATCCATGTTGATTGTCGCATAGTGAACTTTCCAATAATCGTTTTGCCATCTACATCATATAGCGGAATTGTACGATCTCCTTTTTGCAGTTTCTGTTGTGCGAGTGCCTCTTCTGGATTCTTTTATTCTCAAATGTTGCTATTTTTTTTCTGGAAAGAAAGAAGGGACTGCCTATTTCTTCATCTTTTCAGTGCATAGTGGATATACTTTGGATAGTCGGACGGAGAGGGATGTGGTAATATTGACTCAAGAGAGCAAGAAAGGCGGGGTGTACATGGCGACTACAACGATTGGAAAATGGGGAAACAGCATGGGGGTCCGCATTCCTCAGGAGATCCTGGAGCACGCTAATCTGGCGCTGGGTTCCAAAGTGGAAGTTCACCTAGTCCCCGAGCAAGGCATTCTATTAAAATCGGCCGAGAAGAATAAGCGTAAATCTAACCGGGAACTGCGCAAGCTGTATCTGACAAGACGTGGAAAAAACACGCCGCAAATGTCCCAAGGCGAACTGATTGACGATTCCGTAGGGGATGAGTTTTGAGAAATGGCGATTATAGGGGACGTAGAACGAGGCAGTATTGTATGGTGCCAGCTTCACCCCACAAAAGGACATGAGCAAAACGGCTACCGTGCCTCAATCGTAATATCGGACGGATTCATTGATCCTTCATTGAACAAATTGGCGCTCACCGTTCCGGTCACGACGCAAGCGATGGGGCATAGCTTTGAAATCTCTGTCCCTCCGGGTATCAGAACGCCCAATTCGATATTACTGCCTCCGAACCTCCGCTTTCTGGAGCTGGAAGGCGTAGTTCTGATTAACAATATAAGATCGATTGATCTGGACGCAAGAAATGCGGTTGTCATCGGCAGGGTCGATCCGTACTCCGTTTTTTTCGAAGAGATTATCGATAATGTTATGGGAATCGTCGCTTACCCTGAAGATGACGAGGAGTCCGAAAATTAAACTATCCCTGCACCGACCCGAAAAAAAGATGCATGTCTTCCCAGACCCCGAAGTGGCAGAGGAAGATACATGCATCTTTTATCGTTACACTCGTATAGCCGCAACCCCCAGAACGTCCTCCCGGAACTGTTCGGCGATCCGTTCCAGAGCCGCTGAGTCCGCCGCTTCGGCATACAGGAGCTCCAGCCGATCCTGCAGGGCGCGGGCTTCCGCCAGCAGTCCGATCGAGCGCTTCATGTTGGCGGAGTATTGCTGCTTGATCGGAGCGAGCTCTTCGGCATAGGTTTCGTCCGTTCCCGGAGCGATGCAGCGTTCGTACATGTCGACGATCTCGTCGGAAGGCCGGTCGGGAAAATATTCGTGCGGAGCGGTGCTGTCGAAGATCGCGAAGCCGATCTCCCGCACGACGACCATATCGAGACTGTTCGGGTCGAAGCCGCAATGGTAGACCTCGGCGTCGAAGCCCCGTTCGGCGGCCGCGGCCGCCAGCTTCTTCAGCATCGTCGACTTGCCCGAGCCGGGGCGCCCTTTCAGCAAATACCGCTTCAGCCCGTCCGTCAGGCCGGGTACGAAGTCGACCGCCCCTTGCGGAGTCGCCGCGCCCAGGAAGCGGTGAACTTCCCGAGCCGTCCCTTCCTGCTTCCGGTCTCCGAACAGACGAGAGATCGATTCGACGGTCAACTCGTCTGCCGCCTGGAAATCCATATTCCCGATATAGATTTTCTCCCAATCGTCATGAACGCGAAGCGCCTCGGCGAATCCGGCATAAGCTTCCTCGTACTTGCCCGATATGTCGCGTCCCAAGCTTGCAGTTTCGGCGGTCCGAGATTTGAGAGCCGACTTATCGCACGCTTCTGATAAATCGACTTCCAGTATCGTCGCTCCCTCCACCTCCGGTACGAAGGCGTTGGGGGTCGTGCCGTCGATAATCCCGAGCTTCAGCCCGGGAACGATCAGTCCGTCAAGCGCATCCGGATCGGAGGCGCAGGAGATGCGCCACGCTTCATGTCCGGCCTCTGCAAGTCTGTCGCCGATCGAGCGAAGGCCGCAGGCTTTCCCCAATCCGGCGCCTCCCCGCAGCACGTAAAGCCGCTCCAATCCTTGCAATGAGGAATGAAGCAGGCTCGTGTAGCCCTTCGCCGTGTTGCCGCCCGCATAAAAGTCGTAAACGTTGCCGCTCATCTTCGTCACACCTTCCTAGGCTGATGTCATGGCCTAATCTTATCGTATTTCGTCCGCGACGAATTGGTGAGGCTGAAAGAGAGGACTCTGGCGAAGTCGAGCTTCCGTTCGCAAAAGAAGGATAGACCGGACGACGCGGCGAAAAGGAAGCAGTAAGGAAATCGAGTCCATTACAACGGAAGTGAAGCGGATGATCATCTGGATTAACGGCGCCTTCGGCGCGGGCAAGACGCAGACCGCCTATGAGCTGCACAGAAGATTGCCGGATTCCTTCGTCTATGATCCGGAGAATGCCGGTTACTTTATTCGCAAGAACGTTCCCAAGCGGATCGCACTGGGCGATTTTCAAGACTATCCGATGTGGCGGGACACGAACTACGCCATGCTTAAGCATCTGGACAGCGAATACGACAGCGTCGTGATCGCGCCGATGACTCTCGTCCATCCGGGATACTTCGACGAGATCGTCGGACGGTTGAGGGAGGACGGGGTGCCGGTGCGCCATTTCGCGCTGTGCGCGGGGAAGGAAACGCTGCTGAAGCGGCTGAGGGGCCGGGGAGAGGGAAGCGAATCGTGGGCTGCCGCGCAGATCGACCGGTGCGTGGCGGCGCTCTCCGACGAGAAGTTCGCCTATCATCTCGACACCGAGGGGCATTCGGTCGCGGACAACGCGGAGCGAATCGCCGAGCTGGCGGGACTGGCGCTGCAGCCGGACGAACGAAGTCGCATGCGCAAGGCGTACGACCGCATCCGGACGCAAATTCGGCATATCCGCTTCTGACTCAGGGATCGCCGAACCCGCCTATTCGCGTCGCAAAACATGAAGCCCGATCGGGTTTCATGTTTTTTTTCAATCGGCATGCCGATTATTAAAGGATTTTGAAGCATCATGTTGAAAATTGACATAACGGTTAATTATTCTTCCTATGCAAAGAAGGCAGGGAGCATCATGGTTCAGGAGTACCGGATCGGCGTCATCGCGCCGTATCTGGACGGCGAATATTACGGCAGGCTGCTGCCTTACATTCATGAGGCCGTCCGGGAGAGGTGTTCCCGTCTTTTCGCGGTGCAGGTAGCGGACGACTATTTGGGCATCGATTCGTTGGAGGAACCGATCGCCGCAGGGCTTATCGACGCCTGGATCGCCATCCTGCCCTCCGCGAGCGAGACGGTTCTCGAAACTTTGGAAAATAGCGGCAAGCCTTTCGTCTGCATCGGCTTTCCTTCGCCCGTTCCTTCAGGCCACTCCGTGCTGGTCGAAAATCGATCGGGCATGAAAGCGGCAGTGAGGCACCTGATCGATCATGGACATACGCGAATCGCGTTTATCGGCAATCGGGCGCAGTACGATCTGTACGAGCGTTACCAAGGGTATCTGGAGGCGCTGGCCGAGCGGGGGCTTCCGCTCGACGAACGGCTCGTCGTCGACACCGAAGACAACCTCATGACCGCCGGAGAGAAAGCGATGCTGGAGCTGCTGGACCGGGGCGCCGAGTTTACGGCGGTTGCCGCGGGCACGGACTTCAACGCGCTCGGCGCCATCGATTGCCTGCAGATGCGCGGATTCGGAGTTCCGCAAGACTGCGCGGTGACGGGGTTCGACGATATCTATCAGGCGGCGGTCAACTACCCGTCGGTTACCACCGTTCGCCAGCCACTTGAAAGGATGGCCGGAGAAGCGGTGAGAATCGCCGTCGAGCTGCTGGAAGGGCGTTCGCAATCGGAAGAGGTTACGTTCGTGCCGGCTGAGCTGGTCGTCCGATCTTCCTGCTCCTGTTCGGAGAGGTCGCAGTTCCGGACGGCGGACGAATTCGACCGCTACTTGATCAGCCTGTCGCAGCTGCGCCGTTCGTTCCATACGATCACGAACAACAATTACCGGATGACAAGAGGGCTCATCAACGCGACGCGGGACGAGAGAGTCGACTTCTCCAAGCTGTTCTGGAATCTAGCGCATTGGGGCTGCCTGGCTCTAAGGGAGACGGACGAGAGCGGCAACCGGCGCCTGGTCGTGCGTCAGACGTTCAGCAAAAGGGGCGACCCGGTGCCTCCCGACGGCTCGGCGTATTCGTTCGAGCATTTTCCTCCGCTTGAGACGCTGCCTCCGGGAACGCTGCCCGGAGGAGGGGACGTCGTCGTGCTTCACCCGGTCAAGTCGGAGATGAAAAACTGGGGCTACATCGCGCTGGCCGGACCGCTGGACCCGAACTCCAATTTCATCGCGAACGATCTGTTCCGGCATAGCTTCACGATTCTGGCCGTCGCGTTGGAACGGGAGCTGCTGTTCAACCGCGTCCGCTCGATCGCGGAGAAGCTGGAGATCGTCTCGAACGTCACGAACGACGGAATCTGGGACTGGGATCTGAGCACGGGCAAGATCGATTGGAACATCCGCGCGCACAAAATATTAAGCCCGTCCGCCGCCAAGCTGACGAGCGACCCCCGCTCCTTCTTGAGGCTGCTGCATCCGGAGGACCGCCGGGCGATGTGGCGGGCGCTCGAACGCGTCCGTTCCAAGGCCGACCGGCAGCCGATCCAGATCGAGCTGCGAATCGGCGGAATGGCGGAAGGCGATCGGCAGATCTGGGTGCATCTCGCGGGCGATCTCGTTCGCGGAGCATCGGGCCGCGGAGACCGCGTCATCGGTTCGATTACCGATATTACCGAGAAGAAGTTCAACGAAGCGAAGATCACGCAGCTGGCTTACTGGGATTCCTTGACCGGGCTGCCTAACCGCATGCGGTTCAAGGAGCTGCTCCAGGAGGCGATGGAGGAGCGGGAGAAGGACGGCAAGAAGCTGGCCGTCATGATGATCGATCTCGACCGGTTCAAGATCGTCAACGATACGCTCGGCCATCAGACGGGCGATCTGCTGCTCCAGCTGGCTTCCGCCAAGCTGCAGGAATGCGTCGGGCCTCATGGGATCGTCGCGCGGTTCGCCGGCGACGAATTCATCGCGCTGCTGTCCAGGATCGAAGGGGCCGAGGAGATCAACCGTATCGCCGACCGGATGCTGCTGATGCTGACCAAGCCATTCGTGCTGGAAGCGCAGGAGTTTTATTTGTCCGCGAGCCTCGGGGCGTGCATGTATCCTTGCGACGCGCAGGATGTCGACTCGCTCCTCCGGTTCTCCGATCTGGCGATGTACTATTCGAAGGAAAACGGCGGTAACCGGCTCAAGATCTATACGCCGGCATTAAGCTCGGAAAGAGTTGAGAGGTTCAATATGGAAACGGGTCTCAGATACGCGTTGGAACGGGGAGAGCTGGCGCTGAATTTTCAACCGCAAGTGTCTCTCGCGTCGGGCAAAGTGTACGGAGCGGAGACGCTCATCCGCTGGAGCTCGTCCGACGGAAAAACGATACAGCCGGGAGAGTTCATTCCGCTGGCGGAGGAGACGGGGCTGATCATTCCGATCGGCCAGTGGGTGCTGGAGCAAGCCTGCCGAGCGTGCAAAAGCTGGATTCACGCCGGCATGCCTTCGCTCGTCATCTCCGTCAACATCTCGGCTCTCCAGTTCCAGCAGGAGGATTTTCCGGACATCGTCCGCAAGGTGCTGAAGGACACGGGCATCCAGCCGTATAATCTGTGCCTGGAGATTACCGAGCATACGGCCGTCCAGAATATGGAGCACAGCATCCGAGTGCTGGGTCAGCTGGTGGAGATCGGGGTCAAAATCGCGATCGACGACTTCGGCATGGGCCAGTCGTCCCTCTACTGGCTGAAGAAGCTGCCTCTGCACATCGTCAAAATCGATCCGTCGTTCATCCGCAATCTGACGAAGGATTCGGACGACGCCGCCATCGCCAAAGCGATCATCGAAATGTCGCACGGGCTCGGACTGTCCGTTACGGCGGAGGGCGTCGAGACGGAGGATCAGCTCAAGCGGCTCCAGCAGCTCCAGTGCGACCGCATTCAGGGCTTCTTCACCGGCCGCCCGATGACGTCCGATCAGTTCATTGCGTATTTCCTCGAAATTTCCAACTGGTAAGCCCGCGAGTCCCTCCAATCGTGGATTTGAAGCACCTCGGAGCCGCAATCGAATAGGATGTCCAAGTAAGCTATTCGATGGAGAAGGGGAGGAGGTCGGGAGATGATCATCGTGGGAGCCGTTATCGCGGGCGCACTGCTGGCGGTTTTGGGCTGGAAGGGTTACCGGTATTACTGGCGGTCTTGGGGGGCGGGCTCTCCGCATGCCTACGTTTACCGGGACGAGGAGCCTCCGGGCGATTACCACATCGTAAGGAAAATCAAAACTCCGACCCAAAGGATCGCCCTGGTCGATCATGAAGGCGAGACTTGGGTTTACAGTAACGGGGAAGTCATGTTCTGCACGACGGAAGACGAGAATGAATACGCGGAAACGCTGGTGCATGTGCCCATGAGCGCGGCGAAAAGCCGGCGCAGCGTGCTGATCATCGGCGGAGGCGGAGGCGTCACGACACGCGAAGCGCTGAAATACGAGGAAGTGGAGTCGATCACGACCGTAGACATCGACGAGGCCGTGTTCGAATTCGGCAAGCGGCTGGAGGGACTGGTGCGGTTTAACAGAGGGGCGCTTCTGGATCCGCGGGTAGAGACGGTCGTTGCCGATGGAAGAGAGTACTTGGAGAACAACGATCGGGCATGGGACGTCATCCTGGTCGACGTTCCCGAGCCGACCGACCGTTGTCCGACGTTGTCCCGGTTGTTCAGCGTCGAGTTTTACCGGCTTCTGCGAGACAGATTGACTCCGGGTGGAGCGGTCGGCATCGCTTGTTCGGCTTCATCCTGGATGCCCGAGTATTTCGGGAGCATTCAAGCGACGATGAGAAGCGCCGGCTTCGTAGCGACTCCGTTCCATCTGGACTATATCGTCGACTCAGGCGAAGACTGGGGATTTTGCCTGGGAACACTGGGGCCGATCGACCCGGATGGGCTGAAGGTGGGGGTGCCGGTCGACTATTTGAATCCGAAGCGGCTTCGCGACGTGCTGCATATGCCTTATTATTTCTCCGATCTCGACGGCGGGATCCAGACGGACGCCAACGAGACGCTGCTAGAAATCGTCCGAAAGGCCAGAGAGGAAGAATAAAGGAGAAAAGGGAAGAGAAGTCTAGTCGACTTCTCTTCTTCTCTGCGCGAGCAAGCCGTCGGATGTCGGGTTCGAGCCGCGTTCGAACCGCTTCATATAGCGGCGCACGTATTCTCCGTACCGGCAATCAGAGCCGGAACGAAGCCATTCGTCCACGTAATGGACGCCTTTCGGAACGGGATCGAGCCACAGGCAGGCCAAGGCTGCGTAGACGCCGCAAGCGACTTGGAAATAGGTGGCGTTCGTTCCGTAGACCGGGTAGATATCCTTGCTGCTCATCGCGTTATAGAGGTACCGTTCCTCGTCCTCGTAGACCAGCAGCACTCCGACCAGATCTTCCCCGTCGACGTCCCCTTTGGAGGGGGAGACGACTTCCTCATCCCAGTCCCACAGCACGTCGACGTTGTCCAAATGGGCGCGGATCTGACTGGTCGTGTGTTCGCTCACGCGGTAGAGGAAGCCCGTCTCCCAGTCGCGGAGCCGTCCCAACGTCAGCACCTCCTCGTGGGGCATGAGGCAACCGTAGAACTGTTCGTTTCCCAGCCGAACCAGATACTCCGCCGAATAGACTTCTTCCCGGAAGTAATGCGGGATTCCGTCTCTCACGAACATCGGGTAGCTGAGAATGGCTTCGTCCAGGAAGCATTCCACCGACCAGGAAGCGTATACGGTGTCGGGCTTGATCCGCGAAGCGTCGGTATAGAAGGAGGTGTCTCTCTCGACGATGTAGCAGGCACGGGGGACGCGGCCGGGGTTCTCGTCCATCAGTTCCAGCGCCATCCACTGGACGATGCCCGGGTTCATGCCCGAGAAGACGATGGCCGTGACTTGATCGAATTCGTCCCGGCGGTCCTCGAACCGCTCGAAGCGCTCGGTCAGGGGGAAGCCGTACAGCGTCGGGTCCTCGTCCACTTCCGTGTTTTCGAGCGCCGTGTTGACGTATCGGATACCGAGCTCGTTGCAGCATTCGAGCATCTGCAGCGTATCGGCCCACGAGAGATCGATCACCAGAGTCGTGCGGGTGGCGGAGAGGTGCTGCCGGAAATCTTCCAGATTTCTTAAATCAAGCGAGCGAACTTCCAAGCGATCCGCTAGATTCGGGTACTTCGCGGCATGGGCGAAGGAGGACGGATCGCCGCGAACGTCGATCAGATAAAGACGGCTGTTCCGGAGCTTTCTATACAGCGGATCGTCGGGATCCGCGATCGCGCGGTTCAGCAGGGCGAGCACGGCCTGGGCAAGTCCTCCCTCGCTGCCGAGCAAGGTGACGTTTTGCGGGGGAATTGTCATCAGGGCATCCATCTCCTTGTTCATCGTGTCGGTTACCTCATTGTATTCACCGATGGACAAGTTGACTGGATAGAACGACTGATGGGATCGACCAATTCCGGAGAGGCGGAAAAGGGAAGCGGCTAGGCTTGATTGTAGAGAGCGGCGGCTGCCAAGCATTCCTCCCGCACGGCGGCGCGAAGCTCGTCCGGAGCCAGCGCTTCCGCGTCGCGGCCGTATTTCATCACCATGTCGCGCGCGGACTCCAGCGTGTTGAACTCGACGAACGCCTCCATCTTCTCTTCCCCTCGTATTTCCTCGCAGGAGACCGTCTTCACGTATCTTTCGCCCGCGAACGCTTCCCATCTTGCCGAAGCCACGCGAACCCGAGCGGGATAGCGGGGCAGATTGGATTTGAATCGTTCCATCGACTGCTCCCAGTAGGCGGCCAGATCGAAGCCCTCCGGCCGGACGAAGGTTTCGTCCAGCATCGCGGCGCCGTGCAGGCGGGACAGCCGGAAAGTGCGGAGAGAATCCTCTTCCGCAGCCTCCTCCATGGCGACCGCGTACCAGACGCTCGTCTTGGCGACCAAGCCCAGAGGCAATACGGTTCGCTCCGTTATCTCGTCCGCATCCCGTCCGCGATAACGGATGCGAAGCTTGCGTTGCTCCCAGACCGCCTCCTGGACGGTCTGCAGATGCGCGGAGCGCGCGGGAGCGGAGTGCCAGCCCGCGCCGTCGATATGAATGCGTTCCCGCACGTATTCCGCGTCCCGTCGCGCCGGTTCGGGCAGGGCGGACAGCAGCTTGCGCAGCGCGGTCCCCGACGGTTCGTTCAGCCCCAGATCGGCAACGACGCTGGAGGAATGGAGCAGCAGCAAGGAGCGGATCTCGTCTACCGTCATGGCCGTAATCCGGTTGCGGTAGCCTTCGGACAGCCTCCAACCTCCCGCCGCTCCCCTCTCCGCGTAGACGGGAATGCCGGCCGCCGCCAATGCCTCCATGTCGCGATGGACGGTCCGTTCGGAAACTTCAAGCTCGCCAGCGAGCTCCTTGGACGTCATTTGCCCTCGTGCTTGCATAAGGGAAAGCAGGGTCAGCAGTCGATCGGCTCTCATGCGTCGTACCTCCGTTCGTTTCGGTTATGCTCAGTATATCCGATTTATATGACAGCAGGTGTCATATATCAAGACTAATCTGAGGATGCGGGATAAAATCAAAGAGCTGGTCAAGAGGGGAGAAGGGCTGATCGTGGAGGTGACGGACGGATACGATTACCGCTATCGGGGCAACTTGCCTCCTTACAGCCTGGCCAAAGTGTCGGTCATTCATCTCGCGGAGGCGCAAGCGGCGGAGCTGCGTCCGCATGGTGTGGCGGCAGTAGCCGTCACGCCTGGATTTCTGCGGTCCGAAGAGATGCTCGATTATTTCGGCGTCTCCGAAGCGAATTGGCGCGACGGAGCGACGAAGGAGCCGCACTTCCTCCAATCGGAGACGCCGTTCTTCCTTGCGAGAGGACTAGCCGCGCTCGCCGCCGAACCGGATCTGCTGAGCAAGTCGGGCAAGGCGTATACTTCCTGGGGATTGTCGGACGACTACGGAATCGAAGACGTCGACGGGAGGCGTCCTCATTGGGGCAACTATGCCGCGGAGCAAGGGTTGTGACGAATGCGCAGGTCACTCCGGATGGTTGCCGGTGTCGCTCCCGATCCGATAGGGCGTCGTGATGCCTTCATACATGAGATGCATCGACATGCCTACCGAAGCGTGAACCAGGTTGTGGCAATGGTCCATCCATAATCCGGGGTTGTCGGCGACGAAGGCGACCTCGTAGATTTCGCCCGGCTGGACGTCCAGCGTGTCGGAATACCAGGGACTGCCGGTGGACGGCTCGCCGTTGCGGGAGAGGACGAGCATATGGTGGCCGTGCAGGTGCATCGGATGATCGACGGCGCCGCGGTTGCTGATCGTCGTCTTGACGAGATCGCCTTCCTGCACCATGAACATGGGCGTGTTCGGGAACACTTCGCCGTTAGTCGTATACAAGGAGCCGAATTCCCCGTTGTAGAAAGCCAGCTTGTTGTCGAGAATCATCTCGAATTCGCGGTCGAAGTCGCTGTCGGCCTGTACGGCGGTAGCGGCGGGCGTGCCGTAATCGATCGGATTAAACGCGGTCGTCTCCGGCAGATCCGGAACGCTGCCCGTGCCGTCCCGGCTCAGAAGCACGCCCAGCTTGCCGGAACGGCCGACGCTCAGGAAGACGGGCGCGTCGGGCATCAGGAACGTCAAATCCATGCGGCCGCCCGTCGTTAGCTCGATCCGAACGTTCTCCAGCTCCTGCGGACCGTTCAGATCTGCGCCGTCTATGGCGGCGACGCGGAACGGCGTCCCCGTCAAGGTGTAATCCTGCCGGACCCAATCCTGGGTGTTGATCAGACGAAGGCGCACCGGCGTTCCCGGAACGACCTTCTTGCGCTGGATGCCGCTGCGATCGCCGATCGCCATTCCGACGCCTTTCCAGACGTGGGTCATAATGGTCAGGTCTTCTTCTTCCGCTGCGATTCCTTCGGTGGCCTCAGGCTCGACGACCAGGCTGCCGAACAGCCCCTTCTTCACCGCCTCCTGGGAATGCTGGTGAGAATGATACCAGAACGTGCCCGTCTGCTCGGCGACGAACCGGTAGACGTGACGTTCGCCCGGCATGACGGCTTCCTGCGTCGCTCCGGCTACTCCGTCTTCCGCGTTCGGAACGTCGAGTCCATGCCAATGGATCGTCGCCCCTTCCTCAATGTCGCGGTTGATCAGCGTAACCTCCACGAGCTCTCCCAGCTTCATACGAAGCTCGGGGCCGGGAACTTGGCCGTTGAAGGTCCAGGCATCGAACGGCTCTCCCGGACTCAGCTCGATCGTCTTCTTCTCCGCCGTCAACGTGATCTTCCGGTCCGGCTCCCGGTCCCTTGGACCGGTCAGCATAGCCAGCGACAGATCGGTGCGGGGATCGTGGACGAGCGCCGTTCCTCCTCCGAAGTCCATCGGACCGTCAGCCATGCTCATTGCGGCCGGCAGCCGGCTGCTCCGGCTGCCGACGATGAAGATCAAGGCGGCGACGCCGATCACGACGCAGGAGATGCCGGCGGCGCGCAGCCATCTTCCGCGCGGCAGCGTCGGAGCGGGAGCGTTCGGATCGCCGACTCTGCCGTACTTTCGTTCCTGAGCGTATCCCAGCGCAGCGACGGCTGCCGCGGCCAGCAAGATCGGAACGAGCACGGGGCCAAGCCGGAAAGGCACGGGAGTCACCAGCAAGAAATAGAAGATGGTCGCGGCGCCGATCGTCGACATCCGGTAAGGCAGAATGACCATCGGCTGTGCGGCCTGCTTGCGGATTTCCACGGGCAGCGGAGCCGCGGATACGTTGCGCGTCGCTTTCCAGAGCTTCGTCAGGCGCGGTACGGCAAGCACCCATACGGACAGCAAGGGAACGAGCGTAAGGGGGAGATGAAGCAGCACCCTGTCTTCCCAGAAGACGGGGGCCATCGTCGCGGCCATCGCCAGGGTAGCGGCGACGAGTCCGATCGCGGGCAGCGTCAGGTAGACGGCCCAGACGATTTGCTTGCGGGTTTTGCGGTGCAGTCTTTCGGTCGATCCGCCGTAGAGCAGCTTGGAAGCTTTGCTGCCGGCGATCCAGGATAGAATAAGCAAGAAGAACACGCAGGCGTATATGATGCCGGTAAGAATAGTAAACAAGAGATGAGCCTCCTCGTCAGTCGGTTCCGTACGGGATCGGTTACTGATTCTATCCTACCTTCCCCGAGCTTCCCGGGTAACCGTCCGGGGTTTGGAATGCGTCCCCGACTTAAGTTGGAGCGGGTTCTCCGTCTTGCAACGGGTTACAAGGCTTCCGCAAAGCGAATAAAGGCGCAACGCTTCACCCGAAGGGGATGCGGTGCGCCTGTTGGCGATCAGCCGGCAGATCGGAGATCGGTTACCGAGGAGCTTCCTCGATCGTAATGTTTCCGCTGTCGGTTCTGACTTTGATGGTATCGTTCGTCTGGCGTCTGGATTCGGGGGCGCGTACTCTGCCGGAGTCGGCCTTCAGGTCGTACACGCCGGCGAAGTCCGCCGGGACGCGAACGTACGCATTGCCGGAATCGACGGAAATGCTCGTATCGGAGCTGTCCAGCTTATACAGCTTAACGTTGCCGGAATCGGCCGAGAGCTTGGCCTTGCCGGTCATGTTCTCGATCGTAATGTTGCCGGAATCGATGGAAGCGGTCAAGTCCGCGGTAACTCGCTCCGCCTTGACGTTGCCGGAGTCGACGTCGATCTCGAGCATATCGCTGGCGAATTCTCCAAGGGACATATTGCCGGAATCGGAATCCAGCACCGCGCTCGAGATTCGCAAGAGCGAGGCGTTCTTTAATTCCAGGTTGCCGGAGTTGAGCTTGAGCTTCAACTTGTCGAGAAGCGCATCGTCCGTCACCGAGACGACGAATTGTTCCGTAGGGCGGTCGAAGTTAAATCCGAATAAGTTCATGTATCTGCGGGGCAAGCGGATAAGCTCCAGATCCAGCTTGCTGCCGGAAATTTCCGCTGTCTGGATTTTCTCGATCATTTGTTCCGTTCCGCGACCCTTCAGATGGATGGAGTTGGTGCCGTCGGAGCTTTTGACGAACGTCATGCTGACGTTGTATTCGCTCTTGATGCTCAGATTGCGAAGCTCTGCCGCCGAGAAGGTCCACTTTTTCTCGAAATCCCGCATGTCCTTGTCGACCGTATTCCAGTTATGGTTCAGCGCGCCCGCGATCCCGATCACGATCAGACAGAACGCCGTAAAGTACCAAAATTTTCTCATCGCTGATTTCTTCCTTTCAACGTCTTGTAATTCCATCCCGCGTAGGCTTTCGTCGCGCGGAACAGCCCCTTGCCGAACAGGAGGGCCAGGTCGGCCAGAATCATTCCGATGCCCGTCATCCCCAGCGACATCATCAGTTTGGCGTTCGTGAATTCCCCGTACAGCGACGTCTCGACAGCCAGTGCCAGCGGAGCCAGCAGAGTGATGAGCGCGGCGATGCAGACGGAGACGAACGCGGAAAATAATGCGGCGAATACCGGGATCGCAAGAGTCAGATTAAGAAAGAGCAGCAGAATCCCCACCCCGATGAAACGCGGAACGTCCCGATTCGGTTCGTGCGGACGTTTCGGCGCGGGAGCGGTCCAAGCCTGAGGCGGAGGAGGAACCCGGTCGGAAAATGAGGCGTCGCCGTACGGGGCGTTGCCGTAAGGAGAGCCGGCGTAAGATGGCTCGAATCGGGGTTCGGCGGGCTGCGCGGGATAGCCCAGCTCCGCGACGATTTCCTCTTCCGTCTTCCCTTGCTCCAGGCCGATTCTGAAACATTCCTCGCAGCGGACGAGCAGTTCGTTTCTCTCGTGCTCCGGCAATGGCGCAAGGTCCGCGCTCATTTTATCCATAAACTCCATTTTATTCATGGCAAAGACTTCCTTTCAATGAACTGTTCCCATCATAGCTTATCGTTCGCCCGGCTGTCATCAGACGCGAGGTGGCGATCGACCTCGACCTAAGTTGGGGAAGCGGAATGCCGGGGAAGAACATCCATGGGTCCATACTCCCATTTCACCCATAATCCGCCATTCCCTTGCATGGTGTATGGTACAATATGTAAAGCAGAAACGGGAGGGGGCCAGTCCGGGCAAGTTCCGACATCTAATTCGGATATACCATTCATAGAAGGAAGTGTGGAAATGCAATACGGGAAAAAGATGACGGCGGCGCTGTGCGGTGCGCTGGTCGCGGGAATCGCGGCAGGATGCAGCGGGGGCGCCGAGACGACGAACAACGAGAAAACGGCAATCAAGGTGATGCACTATGACGAACGCGGATTCTACCAGCAATATGGAATGCTGTTTACCGCGCTGTATCCCGACATCGAAGTTCAGGTCGTCGCGACTTCGAGCGTGCAGTACGAAGAGGGCAAGGACATGCAGAAAGCGATGGAGGAATTTATTGCCGAGCAGAAGCCGGACGTGCTGATGCTCGGAGCAAGCGAGTATTCGCGCATGGCCGGGGAAGGCAAGCTGTACAACCTGGACACGTTTATCCAAAAGGATAAATTCAATCTCGAAGGCATCGCGCCAGGGATTCTGGAATATATCAAGCAGCAGAGCGACGGCATTCTGTACGGGCTCGCTCCGGAATTTTACAGTCAAGCTCTTTTCTATAACAAGGATTTATTCGCCAAGCACGGGATTACGCCTCCTACAGATCGTATGAACTGGGAGGAGGTGCTTCAGCTCGCGGCCAGGTTCCCGACGGACGGCAACGGGGACGATCGCATCTACGGCTTGAAGGCGGGCTATCAGGCGGATATTTACCAATTCGGTATGATGATCGGCTCGTCGCTGGGGCTGAACTATATCAACCCGACGACCATGCAGCTTTCGATCAATTCGGATTCTTGGAAAAAAGCTTTCGAGACGGCGGATAAGGCGCTTAAGTCCGGCTCCTTGTACGCGGAAGACCGAAACGGCGGCTTCTCCGGCTCGTACGAGGACTATTTGCTGCAGGAACCGTTTATCGGGGAAAAGGTTGCCATGTCGATCGAAGGCAGCTATATGATGGAGCAGATCAAGGAAGCGCAGACGAGATTGAAGGACAAAGGCGTGAAGAACTGGGATATCGTGACAGTGCCGATCAACCCGCAAAATCCGAACGAAAGCACGGCAATGTCGATCGGCCAGATTTTCGCAATTGACGCGAATACGGCGAATGCGGATGCCGCGTGGAAATTCGTAAGCTATATCAACGGCGAAGATTTCGCGCGCGTAACCTCCAAGCTCCGCAACGGCGGCTTCTCGGCCCGCACGAAATACATCGAAGACGAAGAAGGGCGCAATATGGCCGCGTTCTATAGCTTGATGCCGAACAGTAACGACATGTATAAGGATTTCGACAAGCTGCCGCGCGAGTTCTATATGAAGTTCGACGGCTTGACGCAGCAGGAATTCCAGGGTGTGAAGGACGGCAGCGTCACGATCGCGGAAGCGTTGGACAATCTTCAGGCCAAAGGCCAGAAGCTGCTGACCGAGGAGAGCGAGAAGGCCGCGACGGCCGAGCCGAGTCCGGCCGGGGCTTCCGCTTCGGGCGAGTCGATCACGATCATCACCGAGGGAGCGGTGTCGGAGGCTCCGGCGGAATAAGCTTCGCCGCCGCCCGTTTTTGTCCAACTTGTGAATTCTGCCTTTAATTCGTCACATCTTTGTGATAGAATATTCACATATAGCGCTTTCACAAGGAGGTTGGACCCTCATGAAGAATAGAGAGATGTCCCGTATGTTGAAATGGGTGGCAATGGTCGTTATCGCGGTGGGCATCGTCTGCTGCGCGCTGAATATCGCGCAGTTTAACGATCAGAACCTCGGCCTGATGATCGGCCTCGGATTCTTGATCGGCGGCGCGCAGATTATGCTGTTCGGCGTAATCGCCCCGCTGATGCAGAAGAATCAGGAAGCGCCGGCATCTTCGGCTCCCGCGACGGAAGAGCCTGTCTGAGATAATCGACGCAGCGAAGCCTGGATGGAACTCATCGTTCCGTCCGGGCTTTTTTTCTTTGGAGGGGAGACGGAGGAGACTGCAACCGGTTTGCTCCCTCCGCCCCTCGCCAACTGCATAACGAGCATAATCGCAACCGCGGGAATCCGCGGTTATTTGGCGATCTTCAATCTTGTCGCGTCTCGGCCGCGCCAGAAGAACGGGATGTTTAAATTCAACTCGCGCGCCGATCGTTCTATGATGGGCTTACCTTACCAGAAAGGAGAACCCGAATGAAAGCCGTTTATTACACGCAAGCGGAGCGATTTTCGGTTCGGGAGATCGACCTGCCCGAGATCAAGGAGCATCAGATTTTGCTGAAAGTGAAGGCCTGCGGCGTATGCCGCACGGACGTCCATCTGCATCACGGCGAGTTTATGGCCAAATATCCGCTTATTCCGGGGCACGAATTCGTCGGGGAAGTGGCGGCGGTCGGCAAAGGGGTGACGGAGTTCGCCGTCGGAGACCGGGTGTGCGCGGACAATACGGAGCTGTGCGGCTACTGCTATTACTGCAGGCGCAACCAGCCGCTCTATTGCGAAAACTTCTATTCCCTCGGCGTGAACGGGCCGGGAGGCTTCGCCGAATACGTCGCCGTGAATCGCGACAAAGTATTTCCGCTGAACGAGCTCAGCTACGACCAAGGAGTGATGGTCGAGCCGACGGCTTGCGCCGTTCATGGACTGGACGTAATCGGCGTCCGTCCCGGAGACGAAGTGCTCATGTTCGGTACCGGACCGACCGGGCTGATATTGGCCCAACTGCTCAAGCATGCCGGCGCGGCGAAGCTGGTCGTGGCCGCGTCGGACGAGCGCAAGCTGGAGGTCGCGAGGGAGCTCGGGGCGGACGAGGCCGTCAAGCTGGACCGCCAAGATTATTCCGTTCACGAGCGCGAGCTGCGGGAGCGGTTTACCCGCGGGTTCGATATCGTCATCGACGCTACGGGCGCCAAGGAGGTCATTGGGCATATGACCAAGTTCGCCAAAAAGGGGGCCAAGATCGTCATCTACGGAGTGGCGTCCCATGACGACGAAGTCTCGTTCAGCCCTTACGAGGTATTCCAGAAGGAGCTGAAGATCATCGGCTCGTTCGCGCAAACCCACTGCTTCGACAGGGCGATCGCCTATATTCGCGGGGGCGTCGTCCGGACGGAGCCGCTGGTGACGCATCGTTTTCCTCTGGAGGAATTCGGCAAGGCGATGGAGCAGGTCGAATCCGGCAGGGGGCACATTAAAGTCGTCGTCGACGTCCGGTAATCCATCCGGGAAAGCGCCTTCAATTTTGTCGCGCGGACGGGGCGTCAGAATCGGCGGATGTTTGCATAGAACATCGGGGAAACGCTGATCTATAATGGGGACAGAAAGTTACCGGCCGGTATCCTTCTGTCCAACCAGTCAGCCCTGAATAACGAAAACAGGTTAGGGGGATTCATTTGAAAAGGTCATTCGCCAGTCTCTTGGCCCTTCTGCTTCTGATTACGGCCGTATTGAGCGCCTGCTCGTCGTCGAAAAACGAGAGCGGCGGCTCCGCAAGTCCCAGCGCTTCTTCGCAGCAGCCTTCTGAAAGCGCCGTCAATTCCGCCTCTCCGGAGGGCTCCGATCCGTTCGGCGGCTGGGTCGAAGGCCTGCCGAAGATCGAAGCGCCGGCAGGCTTCAATTGGAGGCAGTTCGAAGGCACGACGCTGAACGTCATTACCGAGAATACGCCGCCTTCCTCCGGACTCGCGGCGAATATCGAAGCCTTCGAGAAAGCGACCGGAATCAAAGTCAACATCGAGCAGAGCAACCTGGACGTCGTCATCGAGAAGACGGGCCTCGACTTCAACGCCCGCAACGACAATTACCATATCATCTATGCGGACCCTTATCAGATTCTTTCCAAGCAATCCCGCCACTTCGTGGATTTGAATACGCTTAACGACGATCCGTCCTTGCCGGGCGTTCCGGGCGGCCTGGAGGACTTCATTCCGGCGCAGCTGACGGCGAACGGGTATATGGGAGATACCGAGCATCTCTATACGCTGCCTTACGACAACCCGACGATGATTCTCGCTTATCGCAAGGACGTGTTCGAGAAGTACAAGGACTCGTTCATGCAGGACAAAGGCTATGACTGGACGCCGGGGCCCGACCTGACGTGGGATCAATATTACGAGATTGCCGCCTGGATCAACCAGAAGGTGAAGGAAGGCGTCATCACGGAGGTCAAGTACGGAACGGGGCACCAGGCGAAGCAGCACGACTCGCTGATGAACGACTTCAGCAACGTGCTCGTCTCCTTCGGCGGAGAGTATTTCCAGGCGGAGAACATCGGCAGCATCGGCACGACAACGCCGGGCAAATCGCTGCTCACGTCTCCCGAGGCGATCCAAGCGGCCGAATTCTATAACAAGCTGCTCGCCGAAGCTGCGCCGGGAAGCAAATCCTGGGATTGGTCGGGACTCGCGGAAGCGTTCGCGGCGGGAGAAATCGCGCTTGCTCCGGAATGGCACGAGTTCTCGGCAACCTTCGAGGACCCGAATTCCTCCAAGGTCGTAGGCAAGGTGGGTTGGACCATTCTGCCGAAAGGACCGAAGGGCCGTGGAAATATGTACGGCGGAACGGGAGTCGGCATCAATAAGTACATTTCCGAGAACGACCAGAAAGCCGCATGGCTGTTCCTCGTATGGGCGACAGCGCCGCAGACCCAGTATCAGATTCTGGACGCCGGGTTCACGCCTACCCGCTATTCGGTATACAACCTGCCGGATATTCAGAAGGCGATCACGGATCTCGAATCGGAAGAAGCGAAAAAGCTGCCGCTGTCGTCCTCGCTGAACGCGGTGCAGGAGGCCTGGAAGGAAGGCAACGTCTATATGCGGCCGAAAATCCCGATGTGGCCGCAGGTCGACACGATCGTCTACACGGAGCTGTCTAAAATGCTGGCCGGACGCCAATCGCCGGCCGATACGATGAAGGAAATCGCCAAGCAAAGCGACAAGCTGACCGGAAACTAACCGGCAGCGATTCAAGCGGGTTGCCGCATCGACGGCCAACCCGCTTGATCCTCCTTGAACGAGGGCATAGGAAAGGACAGGAAAGGAAAGGAGACCACCATGCTGCAGGCAACAGGGAAACGAATCGGCAAGGCGAAAAAACGCAACCGAACCGAGTTTTGGATGCTGCTTCCTTCGATGATCGTGCTGGCCGCAATCAGCCTTTTTCCGTTTTTCTTCATGATCTACGCCAGCTTTATGGACTATACTTTGGACATGGATAAGCCCCGGTTCGCCGGATTCGATAATTGGGTTCGCATCTTTACGACGCCGACGTTCTGGGAGTCCTGGGGGAGAACCGCGGTCTACGCGGGAGGCGGCCTCGTCGCCCAACTGACGCTGGGCGTCGCGATGGCGCTGCTGCTCTATCATATTCCAAGGGCCAGAAATCTGCTGGCGACGCTGTGGATGCTGCCTTTGTTCGTAGCGCCGATCGTGGCGGGACTGCTGTGGAGGTTCCTGCTGGACCCGACGTACGGACTGTACAATTGGCTGCTGCAATTGATCGGCGTCGACATCCAGATCCTCGGGGAGGCGGCGTACGCGATGCCTGCCGTCATTCTGATGGACGTCTGGGAATGGACGCCGCTGATCACGATTATCGTGCTTGCCGGGCTGCAGACCGTCCCCCAGGAGCCGCTCGAGGCGGCGGAGGTCGACGGGGCGGGCGGCTGGCAGAAGATCCGCTATATTTTACTGCCGATGGTCAGGCGCATGATCGTCGTGGCGCTGCTCATCCGCTCCATGGACGTCCTCCGCTACGTAGATACGATTACGATCGCGACGGAAGGCGGACCGGCGGACTCCACGAAAATTATCGGGTATTATTTGATGCAGGTAGCATTCCGGTTCCAGGATATCGGCACGGCGGCCGCGCTGGGGCTTACGATGCTGTTCGTCACGATCCTGCTCGGCAAGTTTTTCCTGAGAGTCATGAAAAGCGAGGAGGCATAAGATGGCAGTCAACCGCAGAATTCTCTACTCGTTTCTTTATGTCCTCGCCTTCGGGGCGCTTGCTTGGGCGCTTGTGCCGATTCTGTTCATGGCGATGTCCTCCGCGAAGACGCAGGTCGACATGTTCTCCATGCCGCCTCAGCTGTTCTTCGAGCCGACGTTCGGAGTCTATGCCGACATGTTCTCGGGGAGAGGCAATTTCGTCGAGTTTCTCACGAACAGCATCATCGTCAGCGTCGTGACGACGGCTCTGTCCATTGCGCTCGGCGTGATGGGCGGCTACGCGATCGCCCGCGGCAATTTCAAGCGGGAGAAGGACATCTCGTTCTGGATTATCAGCACGCGGATGGCTCCGATTCCCGCCGTTATTCTGCCGCTGTATCTGATCTTCGCCAAGGTCGGCCTGATCGGGGAGACGGCGGGATTGATTTTCGCCTATACGACCTTCAACCTGCCGTTCGCGCTCTGGCTGATGACGACGTTCTTCAAGGACGTTCCCGTCGACCTGGAGGAGGCGGCGATGATCGACGGCTGCAGCAAGTTCCGCGCCTTCTGGCGGGTGGCGGTCCCGACCGCGGCTCCGGGCATCGTAGCGACGGTCGTGCTCTGTCTGATGTTCTCCTGGAACGATTATGCGTTTGCTTCTATCTTTACGGGCAAAGGAACGCAGACGGTTCCGGTCGCGGTCTCCCTGCTCGTCTCCCAGCAAGGCGTCAAATGGGGACAGGCGATGGCCACAGGAACAGTCATTATTATGCCCATGCTCATTTGCGGCCTGCTGGTGCGCAAATACATGGTCCGCGGCCTGTCCATGGGCGCGGTCAAATAATTCGAAGGGCGGAATAGGAATGACGATTAGCGGCAAAATGAAAGCGGCCGTGCTGACCAAACCCGGCACGATCGAGATCGAGGAGAGGGACATTCCGGCCTTCGGGCCGGATCAGGCCCTCGTGCGCATCCGGGCGGTCGGCCTGTGCGGCTCGGACGTGCACTATTACGAGCATGGCAGGATCGGTCCCTATATCGTCGAGTATCCGATGATTCTCGGACACGAGGCGGCAGGGGAGGTCGTTGCGGTCGGCGGCGAAGTGCGCAACGTCGTTCCCGGCCAGAGGGTAACCATCGAGCCGGGCGTCACCTGCGGCCGCTGCGCCTATTGCAAAGCGGGGCAGTACAATCTGTGCCCGGACGTCGAGTTTCTGGCGACGCCTCCGTATGACGGCGCATTCTGCGAATATATCGCCATCCGCGCCGATATGCTCTTCCCGATCCCGGATTCGATGTCCTACGAGAAGGCCGCGCTGATCGAACCGCTGTCCGTCGGCCTCCATGCGATCCGCAGGGGAGAGCTGGCAGTCGGAGAAACGGTCGTTATTATGGGAATGGGGCCGATCGGCATTCTTGCCCTGCTGGCCGCCAAAACGGCCGGAGCGGGCAGGATCATCGGCGTCGATCTCGAGGCGTTCCGTCTGGAAAGGGCGCTGCAGATGGGCGCTACGGACGTCATCAACCTGCGCGAGGAGGATGCGCAATCGGCGCTGCTGCGATTGACGAACGGCCGTAAGGCCGATCTGGCGATCGAGACGGCCGGCAACGGCCGCGCCGCCCAATCGGCGCTGCAGTCGGTTCGGAGGGGAGGCCGCGTCGTGCTAGTCGGGCTGCCTCAAGAAAACGAGACGCCTCTGAGCATTCCCTATATCGTAGACAACGAGATCGACGTGAGAGGGGTGTTCCGGTACCGCAATACGTATCCGACCGGGGTCGCCGTCATGAACGGGGAGGGCATCGATCTGGAGCCGGTCATCACCGATCGGCTTCCGCTGGAGGAGACGGCCGCGGCATTCGAGAAGGCGATTCACGAGAAGAACAGCACGCTGAAGATCGTCATTTTGCCTTAGGCGCCGCGCGGGTTTTCCGAAAATTAACGATGGACGAATCGGGCCGTCTCTGATAGTTTCGAGAAACGACGGGAGCTCTAGCTCTGCGCATACCGGTCGACCTTTTTCATAAAGTCGGTGATTACGCATGTACAAGTTCGGCAGACTTCTTAGCGCGATCGTCTCGCAAAATATCGCGATCGTGATTTCCATCGGCTTGATTCGGGCCGTCTTCGGCGTATACGGCTGGTTTCCCAACGACAATGTGAACCTGCTCACCGGACCGCTCCTCAACTGGCTGCTTCCGGTGATGTTCGGCTATACGGGAGGGCATCTGATCGGCGGCAAGCGGGGAGGAGCGGTCGCAGCCATCGTCGTATTCTCCTTGGCTCTGGCGAGTACGGTGCCGATGATCTTCATGGCGTTCCTGATCGGCCCCGGTCTGGGGTGGATCGTCCTGCGACTGGAACGCCTGCTGGAGAACCGCCTCCCGTCCGGCTTCGAGCTGCTGATGGCCAACTTCGTCTCGGCTTTGCTGGCCGGAGGTCTGGCCGTCTTCTGTTTCGCTTACGGAGGGCAGGCAATCTCCCGCGCCATCGAGCAGTTGAACGAGCATATCGTGCAGATAGCCTACTCCGGGTGGCTGCCGATCTCGGCGGCCGTCATCGAGCCAGCCAAGGTGCTGTTCCTGAACAACGTCATGAGCTACGGCATTTTCGGGCCGCTCGGCATTTCGCAAATCAAATCTTTAAGCAAGTCGGTCTATTTTCTGCTGGAAGCGAATCCCGGTCCGGGCATGGGGATGCTGCTAGCCTACGTTATTCGGATGCGAGGGAAATGGCGCGGAACGTCGGCGTCGGCATTGGCGATCCATTCGCTCGGGGGCATCCAGGAGGTTTATTTTCCTTACGTGCTCATGCGCCCCCAACTGCTGCTGCCCCTGATCGCCGGCAATATGGCCGGCATTTACGCGTTTCAATATTTTAACGCGGGACTCGTCTCCATTCCTTCTCCGGCCAGCTTGCTGCTGATCGTCGGCTTGACGCCTCCCGGAGATATGCCGTACGTGCTGCTTGGCATCGCCGTCTCGACGGCCGTCTCCTTGACTTTGTCGCTGCTTGTCATTCGGGCGATTCCCGATATGCCCGAGAAGGCGATCGGCAACCGCGAGCACGACGTCGTCCGCAGGCTGGTGCACGTGCAGCAGTGGGAGGAGGTCAAGCGCGTGCTGCGTCCCGTCTCCAATCTGCAGGCTTCGGCAGCGAACACTCGCGAGGAGGCGGAAGCGGCGGCAGCCGTGAGGGGCGAGGCGGCGTCGGCCAGGACGGATGCGGCGATGGACGCCCGCCAGGGAGAGACGGACGAGAACGGGTACACGGTGTGCTTCGCCTGCGACGCGGGAATGGGATCGAGCGCCATGGGCGCGGCGATTCTCCGTAAAAGGCTGCGTACTGCGCGAATGGAGGCGACGGTCGTGCACTCATCGATCGATCAGATTCCGCCGGACGCGCGGCTGATCGTAACTCATCACTACTTGCTGAAGCGGGCAATGGAGCACGCGCCGGGCAGGGAATACGTCTCGCTCGGAAATTACACGGATCCGGCGGCCTACGATACGATCTTGGAGAAATTAAGGAGTTTGATCGCGCTGCGGTCGCAAACCTAAAGGAGGAGAATCCGGCATGGGGCGGACATTGGGAATATCGACGAGCTTTGCGATCAAGCGGTGGCCCGATCCGGAGGACTGGGCCTCGATCGTTAAGCAGGAGCTGGGGTTGGAGACGGTTCAGTTCTCCTTCGACCAGTTCGATCCGCGCGGCTATGCGGAGAGCGTGGCCGCCTATGCCTATCGGGCGCGCAACGCCTGCGCCCGGCACGGCCTGAACGTTCATTCGACGTTCGCGGGCTTGTCCGTCTACTCGCACAATTTGTTGATGCACCCGCTGCCGGAGGGCAGAAGGGATGGCGAGGACTGGTTCGAGAAAGCGTTTTTCATGACTCGCGAATTGGGGGCCGACGCGATCGGAGGGCCGTACGGCGGCATGGATTTGCCGGCTTCTAAGGACGCAGGACGCCGCCGGGAGGCGATCCTTGCGTCCGAGGAGTCGCTCGCTCGATTGCTGGGGGAGGCTCCGAGCTACGGAATCGCCGCATTTTATTGGGAGCAGACCCCCATCCTCAGGGAAGGGCCGGTGGATATGGCGGGCACGCTGGCCCACCTGGAGCGCATAAACGCGATACGGCCGAAAGACGGCGCCGAATTTCTACTGTGCCTGGACGTCGGGCACGCGATTTCGCCGGATGCCGCGGAGTCCGAGAAAGACCCGTACGGGTGGTTGGAGAAGCTGGCGCCGCATGCGCCGATGATTCATCTGCAGCAGACCGACGGTCGATACGACAGGCACTGGCCGTTCACGGAAGAGAACAACGAGCGGGGCATCATCGATGCCGACCGCGTGCTCGCCGCGATCCGCAGGTCCGGCGCGGCCGACCCGCTGCTGCTCGTCGAGGTGGGCCACGCCTTCGAAGAGGAGGACGCGCGGGTGCTGAACGACTTGAAGGAATCGGTTCGCTATTGGCGGGACGCGATCGCGCGGGAAGGGATTTCGGAAGGGGGAGCGGAATAAATGAAGGGGAACGGCGGCGAAGCGCTTCGCTTGGGGATGCTGGAGGAGCTGAAGGGGAGCTTCTTGTCGATAAGCGCCGTGGAAGCGGAGAAGTTGGTCGAGGAGATCGCGGGCGCGAAAAAGGTGTTTATATACGGGTTGGGCCGCGAGAGGCTGATGCTGCTCGCTTTCGGAATGAGGCTGATGCATCTAGGCATTAAGGTTCATATCGTCGGAGACGTGTCGACTCCCGCAATCGAACGGGGAGATCTGTGGCTGACCAGCTCGGGAACTGGCCGACTGGCGACCGTGGAGGCGCTGATGGGCATCGTCGAGGCTTCGGGAGCCCGGACGGTCTTTTTTACGGCTTTCCCCGATGCTCCGCTTCCGCAAAGAGCGGACCTGGTCATTCGCATTCCCGCCCGCACGATGAGAGAGGACGAGGGAGGAACGCCTTCGGTGCAGCCGATGGGCTCGCTGTTCGAGCAATCCCAGCTGCTGTTGTTCGATTGGATCGTCCTGCTCTTGGCCGATCGGCTCGGGCAAACGGAAGCCGGCATGGCGGGGAGACATACGAATCTGGAGTAACAAAGGCTTGAGACCGAAGTCGCCTTCAAGGATGGGATCGGACGTGGATAATAAAATGAAGATCAAGCTGAATGCGCGTCAACAACAAATTTTATTATACTTCCTGGAGTCTGACGATTACGCGCCCTTGAACGCGTTGGCGGAGCGGTTGAACGTCAGCTTGCGCACGTTGCAGCGGGAGCTGTCGGAGCTCGAATTTTATCTCGCCCAGCACGGGCTCGGCTTCGACAAGAAGATCGGGGCCGGCATGAAAATCAGCGGCGGGGAAGACAAGCTGGAGGAGCTGTCGAGCCTGCTCTTTCGAGGCGATGCGATGCAGCCGGCGTATTCGGCAGAGGAGCGGCAAGCGAACATCAAGCTGCAGCTGCTGACAGGCAAAGAGCCGATGAAATTGTACGCCTTAAGCAAGCAGTTGAACGCGGCCGAATCGACGATCAGCAACGATCTTCAGAAGGTCGAACCGTGGTTCGATAAATACGACATCCGCTTGTATCGCAAGCCCGGGCTCGGAGTTTACGTCGAAGGCGCGGAGAAGAGCATCCGGGCGGCGATGGCCGATCTGCTGTACGAGCAAGTGACGCAGGAGCAGCTGATGGAATTCATGTACGAGCCGACCGACGCGCGAAGGGAGAAGCTGCACGCGTCCATTCGCCTTCGCCTGCTGAATTTTATCGATCCGGAATGGCTGTTCCAAATCGAGCGGGTCATTCAACGCTTCGAGCATACCCGGGGCTACCGGATGGCCGACAACGCTTACGTCGGCTTCGTCGTCCACCTGGCCCTGGCCGTTCAGAGGCTCAAGGCGAACGAGGCGATTACGATCGAGGACGAGATTCTGGCGCGGCTCAAACCCACGAAGGAGTTCGGGATGGCCCGCGAGCTGGCGGCGGGGCTGAGCCGCCAGCTGGAGCTGTCCATTCCCGAGAGCGAGATCGGCTACATTACGATGCACATTCTGGGCGCGCGTTCGAATCACGTCATGGGAAGCGACTTCGATTACAGCGTCATTCTCGAATACGTCCGGCGGATGATTTCGATTATGGAGCGGGAGCTCAAGCTGGAGCTGGAGAGCGACGAAACGCTCGTGCACAACCTGACGACGCATCTGACGTCCGCCGTCAAAAGGATCGAGCTCGACATGGCCGTTCGCAACCCGCTGCTGCAGCACGTGAAGGAAGAGTATCCGGATATCTTCGAGGCGACCCGCAAGGCGTCCGGGTATCTCGAGCAGCAGCTGGGCAAGCCGGTTCCGGAGGAGGAGATCGGGTACCTGGCGATGCATTTCGGCACGGCGATTCTGAACAAGCAGGAGACGAAGACGCCGAGGATCCGGGTGCTGCTCGTCTGCTCGAGCGGCATCGGCACGTCGAGGCTGCTGCAGGCGCAGATCAAGAAGAAGCTGCCGGAGCTGCAGGTCGTCGACACGATCTCGCTGTTTCATCTGGAATCGTGGCTCTCCGACCGCGCTCCCGTCGATCTGGTGCTGTCCACGATGCCCGTCAGGCTGGAAGGGGTAAAGGCGGTCGTCGTGAACCCGTTCTTGACCGACGAGGAGATCGAAGGGCTCAGGAAGCAGCTGCCGCAGCTTGCGCGAACGGAGAGGACGGGAGACGAGGAACGCTCCAGCATCGATCAGGTCGTCGATCAGGTCGACCGCTACGGCAAGGCATTGTCCGGTCTGCTGGACAATATCGAGGCGGCGGACCGGTTTCCGGCGGCCTCCAAAACGGAGCTGATCGGCGGAATTATGGCCTTCGTGAAAGAGCGGTTCGACGTGGCCGACGCGGAGCTGCTGAGGCGGGATTTGGAGAAGCGCGAGGAGCTCGGGCCGCTGCTGCTGGAAGAAGATCGTCTGGCCATGCTTCACTGCCGCAGCGAAGGAATCCGGGAGATGTCCGTGTCGGTTCTCCGCCTGGCCGCCGACGTGAATTGGGAAGTCGGCCATCGTCCCGTCCCGGTGCGGACCGTGCTCACGATGCTCGGACCGGCGCATGCGCCGAAGGAAAATTTCGAATTGGTCAGCGAGATCAGCATGGCGCTGGTCGAGGACGATTCGTTTATCCGGACTTTGGCCGCGGGAACCGTAGATGAGGTGCTGGAGAGCATTCGGTTTATTCTGAAAAAAGGCTACGTCAAGCTTGCGGGGCAACGGCTTAGATCATAAAGAGAAGAGGTCGATTAAGCAGATGAAAACGATGAGAACGATGAAAGCGCTAGTCGTAGAGAAGCCGCACCATGCCGTTGTCAAAGAGATTCCCTACCCGGTTCCGGGCGCGGGCGAGGTGACGATCAAAGTAGAGAACGTGGGCATTTGCGGCACGGATTTTCATATTTTCGAAGGCGAATTCATTTCCCCGTATCCGATCGTGCCCGGGCACGAGTTCTCCGGCGTGATCCACGAGGTCGGGGAGGGCGTGAAGACGTTCCGTCCCGGGGACCGGGTCACCGCCGATCCCAGTCTGTTCTGCGGGGCATGCGAATACTGCCTGACGCATCGGGGCAACCATTGCGCGAATTGGGGAGCGCTGGGAAATACGGTGGACGGAAGCATGGCGGAATACGTCAAAGTGCCGATAAGAAACGTCGTAAAAATCCCGGAATCCATGAGCTTCGAGGAAGCCGCGTTCGTCGAGCCGATGGCGTGCGTCGTCCACGGCATGAACCGGCTTGCTCTGAAGGCGGGCGACCGGGTCATCCTGTTCGGCGCTGGCGCGATGGGCCTGCAGCTCGTGCAATCGCTTGCGAGAGCGGGGGCTTCCGAGCTTGTCGTGGTCGACGTGTCCCGGCGGAAGCTGGACATGGCGCTGGAGCTCGGGGCGACGAAAGGGGTGCTCAGCGGAGAGCTCAGGAAGGAAGATTATTCAGGCGGTTTCGATGCGGTCGTGGACGTGACCGGCATTCCCGCGGTGATCGAGAAGGAGTTCGACTACGTCGGGCCTGCAGGCAAGTTTCTGCAGTTCGGAGTCACGCCGCCAAACGCCGAGATCCGAATCAGCCCGTTTAAGCTGTACCAGAAGGATTGGACGCTGATCGGTTCGATGGCGATCAACCACACTTTCCTGCCCGCCCTGAACTGGGTCAAGGAAGGGCGTATCCGGCTGCAACCGCTGATCTCGAAGACGATCGGCCTGGAGGAGGCCGTCGAGTTTTTGGCGAAGCCGAAGGACCCGGACCTGTTCAAGGTGCAGATCAAGCTTTGAGCGGGGGGGACGCTGAAGCCGCATTGGGGCGGCTTTCGGTCATCGACCGCCAGCGCGGCCTGACCCTCGCAGGCTCGCCCAATAAGCCCGTCCCGCGGGCTTATCTCCCCCATCGCCCCCGAAACAGGTGAGCCGGTCGCGGGTGTGCCGGTCGGAATAACGGCCTCCCAGACCGCTATCGCCGCCGAACCGGGTGTACCGGACGGAATAACGGTCTCCCAGACCGTTAACATCGCCGAACTGGGTGTGCCGGTCGGAATAACGGCCTCCCAGACCGCTATCGCCGCCGAACCGGTGTGCCGATCGGAATAACGGTCTCCCAGACCGTTAACATCGCCGAACTGGGTGTGCCGGTCGGAATAACGGCCCCCCAGACCGCTATCGCCGCCGAACCGGGTGTACCGGTCGGAATAACGGTCTCCCAGACCGTTAACATCGCCGAACTGGGTGTGCCGGTCGGAATAACGGCCTCCCAGACCGCTATC